>NZ_NKUH01000060.1:0-16469 GCF_009192895.1 Xanthomonas sp. LMG 12460
GAGACGCTGCGCGCCGTACCCTCACCCCAACCCCTCTCCCGGGGGGAGAGGGGCTGATGCGCCGCTTTAGAAGTTGTTGTCGCCGTCGAGGATGCGGCCGAAGCCGCCCAGCACCGAGCCTTCGCCGCGGTTCTGCCCGCCTCCCTGCGGCGCGGCGGCGAACATGCGTCCGGCCAGGCGCGAGAACGGCAGCGACTGCAGCCAGACCTTGCCGGGGCCGGTGAGGGTGGCCAGGAACATGCCTTCGCCGCCGAAGAACATGCTCTTGATGCCGCTGACCGGGCGCACGTCCATGTCCACCGAGGCGTGGAAGGCGACCACGCAGCCGGTGTCCACGTCCAGCCGCTCGCCGGCCGCCAGCTCGCGCTCGATCACGCAGCCGCCGGCATGCACGAATACCCAGCCGTCGCCCTCCAGCTTCTGCATGATGAAACCTTCGCCGCCGAACAGGCCGGTCATGATCTTGCGCTGGAAATGGATGCCCAGCGACACGCCGCGTGCGCCGGCCAGGAAGCTGTCCTTCTGGCAGATCAGGCGGCCGCCGTGCTGGTCCAGCTTCATTGCCAGCACCGTGCCGGGATAGGGCGCGGCGAAGGCGACCTTGGCCTTGCCCTGGCCCTGGTGGGTGAACACCGTGGTGAACAGGCTCTCGCCGGTGACCAGGCGCTTGCCGGCCGACAGCAGCTTGCCCATCAGCCCGCCCTGGTTGCCGCCGGAACCGTCGCCGAACACGGTGTCCATCTGCACCGCCGCGTCCTTGAACATCAGGGCGCCGGCCTCGGCCACCGCGCTCTCGCCGGGGTCCAGCTCGATCTCCACGAACTGCATTTCGTGGCCGACGATGCGGAAGTCGATCTCGTCGGCGCGGCCGCCTGCGGCCGGCGGCGGCGGCAGGCCCGGCGGCAGGAACGTCGCGCCACCCTGCAGGGCCGCGATCTGCGCCACCGGCAGCCAGCCGTTCTGGCCCTGGCTCCAGGCCAGTGCCGTGGGGTTGTTGCGGGCGAAGGCGACTGCATCGGCATCGTCGAACGGGCCGGAGCGGGTCTGTTCGCTGCCGGTCAGGAAGTACCACTGGGTCATGGGTGCAGGTCCTTGGCGGGAAGTCGCGCGAGTCTAGCCTGCCGTCCCGGACCGTTCGCATCTGCCCAAAGGCAGGGGGCGGTGCAGCCGGTCCGCACGCTGCGCCTTACAACGCGCTGGCCGGGCGCACCTGCAGAACCTCGTTCTCCGCGGTGCAGTCGCCTGCCGGCATCCGCCCGGCCGCGCGGGCGGCGGCGATCTCGCCGCGCGCCGCGGCCAGGTCGGCGCGGAAGGCCGCATCGTCGTGCAGCCGCGCCACCGTGGCCGCGCCAATGAACCGGCCGGCGAGCACGTCGCTCTGCCAGTGCACGTTGCACACCAGCCGGCTCTCGCCGTAGTTGCGGCCGCGCGCGATCAGCGCAGTGGCGCGTTCGGGCGCGATCTCGCTCAGGATCAGCGCCCAGGCCCAGCCGATGGCGCTGTGTCCTGAGGGATAGGAGCCGCTCTGGCGCAGGTCGTCGAGATCGCCCGGGGTGCACACCGCCTGCGCGTTGCGCAGGAACGGCCGCGCGCGCTGGTACCGGCGCTTGGCCGCCTTGGTGGCGGCACTGGCGTCGATGCGGCTGCGCTCCAGCAAGGTGTACAGGTGCGGGGTGTGCTGCGCATCGATCGCCACGTCCAGCGCGCAGGCGAACTGGCCGGCGCCGTTCGGGAAGCTCAGGTCGGCATCGCGCGCGGCCTGCTGCCAGCGCGCGCTGCCGCGCAGGGCCAGCGCCTCGCGGTTGATCGCCATGTCCAACGCCTCACCCGGCGAGTCGGCTGCCGGCGGCGCCGGCAGCAGCTGCAGGCTGTCCGGCACCGCCGCGGCCGGCAGATAGCCCACCGCCTTGGCCGGCGCAGGCGCAGGCGCCGGTGCACGCAGCGCGGGACCGCTGCAGGCGGCCAGGGCGAGCGCCAGCACCACGGCGACGGAACGGACACGACAGGCGGGCGACACGGGCATGCGGACTCGGACAGCGACGGCGGATCGGTCAGTGTACGGTGCGATGCAGCGACGGGTCGCCCGAGGCGGCATGCCGCGGCGCGCGACTGCGGAGAGGAGCGGCTTCAGCCGCGACGGGCGTGACCGGGAAGGCCCGTCGCGGCTGAACCCGCTCCTCCGGAAGCAGGTTTGCGTATTTCTGGAAGCACCGTTCCCGCCTCAGCCCCCGTCACGCTCCTCGCGCGGCGGGAAGCGCAGCACGACCCCGCGCGGCGGCGCCGGCGGTGGCTGCCACAGCACCGGCACCTGGGTCGGCGGCGGCGGTTCCAGTTCGTCGTCGGCGACGAGGAGATCGTCGGTCTCGTCCTCGTCCTCCCAGCTGTAGCGCTTGCGCGGCGGCAGCGGATCGCGATGGCGCAGCAGCAGCGCGGCGACCACGCCGCCCACGGCACCGCCCAGGTGCGATTGCCAGGACACCCCGTCCTCGTGCGGCAGCACCGTCACCAGCATGCCGCCGTAGAACAGGAAGGCGATCATGCTGGCGGCGATCGCGGCGCGGTCGCGGCGCAGCAAGGCCAGCACGAACACCAGGAACAGCAGGCCGTGGGCGACGCCGCTGGCGCCCAGGTGATGGCTGCCGGGATCGCCGAGCCACCAGGCGCCCAGGCCCGAGCCCAGCCACAGCAAGGGCAGCCCGGCCAGGGTGGCGCGCGGATACACGCTGCCAGCCAGGGTGCCCAGGATCAGCAGGGCGCCAGCATTGGCCCCCAGATGCTCGAGCGAGCCGTGCAGCAGCGGTGCGGTCAGCACGCCGAGCAGGCCGGCGGCCGTGTGCGGCGCGACCGCCCAGGGCCGCCAGTCGAACAGGCCCTGGCTGGCGAACACCGCCACCAGCACCGCCACGAAGGCCAGGCTGACATTGAACGCACGCAGGATCCGCGCGCGGTCGAAGCGGCCCTGCGCATCGGGTTCGGGCGTGGGCGAGGGGAGCGAAGAGGTGTCCATGCTCCCTGGATGGCGGCGCCGGGCGTCCAAGGCAAGGCGCCGCCGATGGGAGGGACTGGCCGCGGCCGCGGGACAATCCGCGGCCGCGGCGCCCGCGCCGGGTCAGTGCGCCGGCTTGGCCGGGCGCAGCAGGCTCAGCGCCACGGTGGCGCCGATCACCACCGCCACCGCCAGCAGCGACACCAGCACCGGGATCTTGTACAGGTCGATGATCAGCATCTTGGTGCCGATGAACACCAGCACGATCGCCAGGCCGTAGGGCAGCAGGTGGAAGCGGTCGGCCATGCCCGCCAGCAGGAAGAACATCGCGCGCAGGCCCAGCACCGCGAACACGTTGGAGGTCAGCACGATGAACGGGTCGGTGGTGATCGCGAAGATCGCCGGAATGCTGTCCACCGCGAAGATCACGTCGGTGATCGCGATCAGCATCAGCACCGCGAACAGCGGAGTGAACCAGCGCTTGCCTTCCTGGGTCACGCTCAGCGCGTTGCCGTGGTACTGCGGCGTCAGGCGCAGATGCTTGCGCATGAAGCGCAGCACCGGGTTGGCCTCCAGGTCCGGCTCCTTGCCCGCCGAGAACCACATCTTGATGCCGGTCAGCAGCAGGAACGCGCCGAACACGTACAGCAGCCAGTGGAACTTGGTTAGCAGCACCGAGCCGGCGAAGATCATCACCGCGCGCAGCACGATCGCGCCGAGCACGCCGATCACCAGCACGCGCTGGCGCTGCTCCTCCGGCACCGCGAAGTAGCTCATGATCATCAGGAACACGAAGATGTTGTCGACCGCCAGCGACTTCTCGACCAGGTAGCCGGTCAGGAACTCAAGGCCGAGGCGGTTGCCGGTGGCCACGTCGATGGTCTCGCGCAGGTACCACCACAGGCCCGCATTGAACGCCAGCGCCAGCGCGATCCAGCCGATGCTCCACCACAGCGCTTCCTTGAAGGTGACCTTGTGCGGACCGCCGTGGCGCATCAGCACCAGGTCCGCCAGCAGCGCCACGACCACAACGATCGCGAAACCGCCCCACAACCACACGTTGCCTATCGTTTCCATTGGGAATTTTCCGTCAGTGAACAGGGAACCTCGGGGCCGCGGTGGCGGAGGCGTTCCGGACGGAGACGACGGATGTCGTCCAGAGGGTGCCTTCGCCACTGCGGCGAAGGTCTCGCTCGCAACCGGCGGACCGGTTGCCGTTGCACCGGAGCCCGCAGGCTCGAATTGACGGCGACAACGTCGGGAGCTACTCCCCTTCTGCGCGCATTCTTGCGGCTGCCGGCGGTGCCGTCAATCGGGGCGGCTACAATGGCGTTCATGAATAGTCCCCTGCCCGTAGTCCGTCTCAAGAACGCCTGGCGCTCCAGCCATCCTTGGATCTTCCAGAAACTGGTCGAAAAACCCGCCGCCAGGCCCAAGCCGGGCGCGCTGGTGGACGTGGTCGGGGTGGACGGCGACTGGATCGGCCGCGGCTTCTACAACGGCCACTCGCGCATCGCCGTGCGCATCCTCGAGACCCACCCCGACATCGCGGTCGATGAGTCCTGGTTCGCGCGCAAGATCGCCGAGGCGGTGTCGCTGCGCCGTGACGTGCTCAAGCTGGACGCGGTCAGCGATGCCTGGCGCGTGGTGCATGCCGAGGGCGACGGCCTGTCCGGCCTGGTGGTGGACCGCTACGGCGACCTGCTGGTGGTGGAGTTCTTCAGCGCCGGCATGTTCCGCCACCGCGAGTGGATCTACGCCGCGCTGCGCGCGCAGTTCCCCGGCGCGCGCTTCTACAGCTTCGCCGAGGAGCACGTGCAGAAGCAGGAGAGCTTCGACTACCGGCCGGTGTCCAGCAGCGGCGAGCGCCCGGAGCCGGCGATCATCAGCGAATACGGCGTGCGCTTCCGCGCCGATCCGGCTGGCGCGCACAAGACCGGCTTCTTCGCCGACCAGCGCGAGAACCGCCAGTGGCTGAGCCAGCAGGTGGAGGGAAAGCGCGTGCTCGACCTGTGCTGCAACACCGGCGGCTTCGCGGTCTACGCCAAGGTCCGCGGCGCCACCGAGGTGGTCGGCGTGGACATCGACGAGGACGTGATCGAGATCGCCAAGGGCAACGCTCGCCTCAACGACGTGCGGCCCAAGTTCGTGCAGGCCGACATCTTCCCGTACCTGCGCGATGCCGCTGCCCGCGGCGACCAGTACGACGTGGTGATCCTGGACCCGGCCAAGATGACCCGCGACCGCGACCAGGTGATCCCGGCGCTGAAGAAGTATCTGGACATGAACAAGCTGGCGCTGGGCGTGGTCGCTCCGGGCGGCCTGTTCGCCACCTTCTCCTGCACCGGCCTGGTCGCCGAGCACGAGTTCCTGGACATGCTGCGCCGCGCCGCCTATTTCTCCGGCCGCACCATCCAGATCCTGAAGGTGGCCGGCGCCGGCGCCGACCACCCGTTCATGGCCCACGTGCAGGAATCGCGCTACCTCAAGGCGGTGTTCTGCCGCGTGCTGGACTAGCACGCCGCGCATGCGCAAGGCCGAGCGGCGATGCGTGCGTGACGGCCTGATCCGGGCGCGCCGGCCGGCGATCGACGCCGCCGCTGCATGAAGATCGTCATCGCCCCGGACGCGTTCAAGGAAAGCCTGTCCGCGGCGGAGGCGGCCGCGCAGATCGCGGCCGGCTTCCGCAGCGTGTTCCCGGAGGCGCAGTACGTGCTGCTGCCGTTCGCCGACGGCGGCGAGGGCACGGTGGACGCGCTGGTCGCCGCTGGCGGTGGGCGCCGGGTCGCCTGCACGGTGACCGGGCCGCTGGGCGCGCCGGTCGCCGCGCAGTTCGGCCTGAGCAAGGACGGCGGCACCGCCCTGATCGAGATGGCCGCGGCCAGCGGGCTGATGCTGGTGCCGCCGCAACAGCGCGATCCATGCCTGACCGGCACCCGCGGCGTCGGCGAACTGATCCTGGCCGCGCTGGATGCCGGTGCGCGCCGGCTGCTGATCGGCATCGGCGGCAGCGCCAGCAACGACGGCGGCGCCGGCATGGCGCAGGCCCTGGGCGTGCGCCTGCTGGACGCGCACGGCTGCGACCTGGCCGCCGGCGGCGCGGCGCTGGGCGCGCTGGCGCGCATCGATCTGGACGGGCTGGACCCGCGACTGCGCGAGTGCACCATCGAAGTCGCCTGCGATGTCGACAACCCGCTGACCGGGCCGAGCGGCGCCTCGGCGGTGTTCGGGCCGCAGAAGGGCGCCACGCCGGCGATGGTCGCGCAGCTCGATGCCGGGTTGCGGCACTACGCCGAGGCGATCGAACGCACCTTGGGCGTGGCAGTGGCGCAACTGCCCGGCGCCGGCGCGGGCGGCGGTATCGGCGCGGCCCTGCTCGCCTTCCTCGGCGCGCGGCTGCGGCCGGGCGTGGAGATCGTCGCGCAGGCGCTGGGGCTGGAAGCGCACCTGGCCGGCGCCGATCTGCTGGTCACCGGCGAAGGCCGCCTGGACGGGCAGAGTGCGCAGGGCAAGGTGCCGGTCGGCCTCGCCCGCATCGCCCGGCGCCACGGCGTGCCGGTGCTGGCCATCGCCGGCGGTCTGGGCGAGGGCGCGGCGGATCTGCAGGCGCAGGGGATCGACGCGCTGTTCGGCGCTGTGCAGCGCGTGTCCACGCGCGAGGCCGCGCTGGCCGACGCTGCGGACGCCCTGCGCCAGTCCGCGCGCAACGTGGCCGCGGCGATCGCCCTGGGCCAGCGCCTCGGCGGCTCCCGGGCGCAATAGCGGCGCTCGGCTTTGGCGGCGCGCTGCAGCCGCGGCGTTGGGAATCCCGTGTGGGAGGGACTTCAGTCCCGACGCGGTGACCGGTGATTGCCGCAGGGCCCCGCGAGGCCGTTCCCCCGCGCGTCGCGGCTGAAGCCGCTCCCACACGTGGATATGTCGCCAGCGGATGCGCCACGCGCAGGCAAGCCCTGTGGGAGGGACTTCAGTCCCGACGCGATGACTGTCGGCTGCCGCAATGCTGGCAGGGAAGCCCGTCCCCAAGCCAGGCCTGACGTTGGCGCCCCCGCTGCGACCAATCCCGAATCCCCAATCCCAACTCCCCAGGGACCGCACCAAACTGGTGCGGCAGCCGCGCCCATTTGGCGCGCGCTGCCCCGTTCAGGTAAACTGAAAACGTTTACAACACGGATTCTAACGCCATGGAAACCCCCAATCTCCCGCAACGTGCGCCGCTCAGCCCGAAGTGGCAGTTCCGCTTCGACTTCTTCGACCGTTACGGCGCCCCGTCCACGCCCGAGTACAAGGCCGCGTTCAAGGCACTGCCGTTCATGGAACGGTTGAAGATCAACATGAACTTCTTCGCCCTGTTCTTCGGCTTCATCTACTTCTTCATCCTCGGCATGTGGCGTAAGGCGCTGGGGCTGATCGGCATCTGGCTGGCGCTGGCTGTGGTCGCGGCGTTCCTACCCGAGGCGATCGGCCGCGGCCTGGGCATCGCCTACTCGCTGCTGGTCGGCATGGCCGCCAACTACGCCTACTACCTGGACCAGCGCAAGGGCAGCGTCAGCTGGAACCCGTTCGAAGGCCTGCGTTGGTGGTAAGCGTCTGGCACGGCGGCGCGCAGGTGCGACACGCCGCCGCCGCGCTCAACGCTTGCGCTTCCAGAACTGCCAGACCGGTGCCGGCTTCGGCGTGACCGCCGCGGCCTGCGCCGGGGCCAGCTGGCCCTGAATGCCGGTCAGCCGCGCCTGCGCATCGAATGCCAGGACGATGCGGGTGTTGCCGCGCGTCGCCACGGTCTGCGCGGCGTCGCGCTGCAGGGCATAGCCCTGATCGGCCAGGAAGCCGTCGGTCATGGCCCGGTGGTCGAGTTCGAACTGCATCGGCAATTCGCCGAGCAGGCGCAGCACGCGGGCGTCGTCGCACGGCGCGAAGACCGCGGCCGGTACGTCCTCCAGCAGGAAGAACAGCGCGCCGCCGTCGTACGGCGCGCGGTAGTAGCAGCGCCCGCGCAGGGCACCGGCGAGCAGGGCGATCTGGTGGCCGCCGTCCTCGCCCAGCGCCGAGGACGGCGCGGCCAGTTCGGCGATACCTTCGCGCTCGCCGTGCGCACGTAGCGCATTGGTATCGGCCAGCAGGGCCGGTGGCAGGTTGCTGGCGGTGTTGGCCCAGGCCCACAGCCAGCTGGCGCTGGCTTCTGCGGCGGTGCCCAGCAATTGAATCGGGAACTGCAGGTCCTCGCCGAAGTACACCCGGCCCGCGCTTCGGTCCACGCGCCAGTCGCGTCCGTCCAGCACGTCCGCTAGCGCCAACTGCCGGGCGTAGGCGCTGCCGATGTGCCGTGCCAGCGCTGCCTGGAACGCCGGGCTCATCGCGGCGTCTGCGGCGCGCGCTGCAGCAGGCTGTTGCGGCGGCCGTACAGCAGGTAGGCGACCACGCCCAGCGCGTTCCACAACCCGAACCAGATCTTCGTGGTATCCGGCAGGCTCCAGAACAGGTACAGGCAGCCGCCGATCGCCAGCGGCCCGACCAGCCACGCCAGCGGCGTGCGGAAGGTGCGGGCACGGCCGGGTTCGCGGCGGCGCAGGACCAGCATGCAGGCGGCCACGGCGATGAAGGCGGCCAGGGTGCCGGCATTGGCCAGCGCGGCGATCTCGTCCAGCCGCGCCACGCCGGCCAGCGCCGCCACCAGCACCGCGGTGAACAGCGTGGTCGCCACCGGCGTGCCGGTACGCGCGTTGACCTTGGACAGCCCGCGCGGCAGCAGGCCGTCGCGCGACATCACGAAGAAGATCCGGCTCTGCCCGTACAGGAAGGCCAGCAGCACGGTGGGCAGCGCGATCACCGCGACCACGCCGATCGCCGCCGCCGCCTTGCCGTGGCCGAGTTCGCGCAGGATCAGCGCCAGCGGCTCGGCGCTGGCGCCGAACACGTCGTAGCGCATCGCGCCGACCGCGGCCAGCGCCACCAGGATGTAGATCAGGGTGCAGCCGATCATCGAACCGACGATGCCGATCGCCAGGTCGCGCTTGGGGTTCTTGGTTTCCTCGGCGGCGGTGGAGATCGCATCGAAGCCGTAGAAGGCGAAGAAGATGATCGCCGCCGCCGCCATGACCCCGTGCGCGACGCCGTCGGCGCCGACCGTCTTGGGGAAACCGTAGGGCATGAACGGGTGCAGGTTGGCGCTCTGGAACGCCGGCAGCGCCACCGCCACGAAGATGCCAAGCGCGATCAGCTTCAGCACCACCAGCACCGCGTTGAGCGTGGCGCTTTCCTTGGTGCCGGCCATCAGCAGGCCGGCCACGGCGAAGGTGATCAGCACCGCCGGCAGGTTGACGATGCCGCCGGCATGCGGCCCGGCGGTCAGCGCCGCCGGCAGGTTCAGGTCCATGCCGGTCTGCGCACTGGCCCAGTGCAGGAAGCCGACGAAGTAGCCGGACCAGCCCACTGCCACCGTGCTGACCACCAGCGAGTACTCCAGGATCAGGCTCCAGCCCACCACCCAGGCGATCGCTTCGCCTAGCGCGACGTAGCTGTAGGTGTAGGCGCTGCCGGCGGCCGGCATCATCGTCGCCATCTCCGCATAGGCCAGCGCGGCGCAGGCGCAGATCGCCCCGGCCACCGCGAACGACACCAGCACCGCCGGCCCGGCCAGCTGCGCGCCGACGCCGATCAAGGTGTAGATGCCGGTGCCGACGATCGCGCCGATGCCCAGCGCCACCAGATGCGGCCAGCTCAGCGAGGGCACCAGCCGGCGACCGGCCTCGTGGACGGTGACCAGGTCGAGCGACTTGCGCCGGAACAGGAACGACATGCGGGCCTCGGGGTGCGGAAGTGACAAGCCCGGCAGTGTCGCCGAATGCGGTGCAGCAAAGCTACGCCTGTGGCGCGGTATGGCACGGCGCTTGTGGAGGTCGATGCGAAGCGCAAGTCCGGCCTTATCGAGCGGAGACCGCTCACTCTCTGTCTCGTAGAAGCGGCGTCAGCCGCGACGGGCTTTCCCGATGAAGCCCGTCGCGGCAGAAGCCGCTGCTGCGGAATACCGGTGCGTTAGGACCTGTTCCGCCGCGCCCGGCAATCGTGGGTTCTCGCAACCGACCTACCGCCCCAGCCGCTCCGCCAGCCTTACCAGCTCCGCCAGCGAGCCGACCTCGAGCTTGCGCATCGCATTGCCGCGGCGCACCTTCACCGTGATCTCGCTGAGCTGCAGCCGCGCCGCCACCTGCTTGTTCAACAGGCCCTGCACCACCAGCTCCACCACCTCGCGTTCGCCGGCGCTGAGCCGCGCCCAGCGCGCCTGCAGTTCCGCCTGTGCCGCATCGGCGGCGCGGCGCGCGCGGTCGCGGGCGATGCCCTGGCCGATCGCATCGAGCAGGTCCTGGTCGCGGAACGGCTTGGTCAGGAACTCGATCGCGCCGTTCTTCATCGCTTCCACGCTCATCGGGATGTCGCCGTGGCCGGTGATGAAGATGGTCGGCAGCGCCAGCCCGGCCTCGTGCATGTTGCGGTGGAAGTCCATGCCGCTCTGCCCGGGCATGCGGATGTCCAGCACCAGGCAGCTCGGCGCGTCGGCGCGCGGATGCGCCAGGAAGTCGCGGGTCGAGGCGAAGGCGTGCACCTGCAGGTCCACCGAGGCGAACAGGTCTTCCAGCGCGGCGCGGATCGAGGCGTCGTCGTCGATCAGGTACACCACCGGGCGTGCGGTCGCCTCATTCATGGCGTGGCTCCGCCGGCGGTGGGCAGGCACACGCAGAACACCGCGCCGCGCGGCCGCCCGGGTTCGGCCCAGATGCGCCCGCCGCCGGCCTCGACGATGCTGCGGCTGATGCTCAGGCCGATGCCGATGCCGCCCTGCTTGGTGGTCCAGAACGCATCGAACAGATGCGCCTGCGCCTGCGCGGACAGGCCTTCGCCGCTGTCGGCCACGCTCAGCCGCACCGAACGCGCGTCCTCGCGCTCGGTGACGATGCGCAGCGCACGCTGCGCCGGCGGCGTGGCGGCCATCGCCTCGATCGCGTTGAGCAGCAGGTTGCCGATCACCTGCTGGATCTGCACCGGGTCGGCCGACACCGGCGGCAGCAGCGCCGACAGTTCGGTGTGCACGCTGACCGCGCTGCGTTCCAGTTCGCCCTGCGACAGCGCCAGTACCTCGGCCACCGCGGCATTGAGGTCGAAGGCGCGCTGCTGCGGCGCCTCGCCCCGGGTCAGGCTGCGCACCCGCGCGATCACCTCGCCGGCACGCTCGGCGTCGGCGAGGATGCGCGCCAGCGCCGCGCGCGCCTTGTCCAGGTTCGGCGGCTGCTGGTCGAGCCAGCGCTGGCAGGCGTTGCCGCTGGTGACGATGGCCGCCAGCGGCTGGTTGACCTCGTGCGCGATCGACGCGGTCAGGCTGCCCAGGCTGCGCACCCGCGCCAGCCGCAGCAACTGTGCCTGCGCCGCGTGCGCGGCGGCCTTGGCCCGCTCCATGCGCACCGCGATCGAGGCGGTCACCGCCACCACCACGATGCTGATCGCCGAGTTGATCACGCCGACGTGGTAGGCCCCGGCATGCGTGAGATGGAAGCTGAGCACGACCAGCACCACGCAGATGCCCGCCAGCACGCCCAGCCCGGCCGGGGCCAGCAAGCGCACCGCGCCGAGGATCGCCACGGTGTAGAACAGCGCCGCCGCCACCGCGTAGTCGGTGACCGTGTCGGCGACGAAGATCGCACCCAGCGCCAGGCCCAGCGCGGCCAGGCCGAGCAGGCGGCGATGCGGCGGCAGCGGCTTGAACCAGGCGATCATCGGCGGCGTGGCGTGGGAGTGACGGGGATAGGCATGACTGGCTCAGGCTTCGGCGCCGGCGTTCCAGAACGCCTGTTGTACACCCGGTTCGCCCTCCAGGCGCTGCACCACCGCATCCAGTTCCTCGGCACGCACCGCGGTGGCGTACAGGGTGGCGGCGATCTCCACGTCCTTCTGCCCGAACGGATGCTGCTCGACCTCGCGCGCCGGGTAGTGCGCTTCCTCCAGCAGTTCGATCAGCCGCTCGCGCACCTCGCCGTGCACCTCGCGCGCGCAGATCGCATAGAACATGTAGGTGGCTTCCAGCGAGGATTCCTTCAGCGGATGCCGGTTGATGCGGTTCACCATCGGCCGCAGCAGGGTATTGCTGAGCAGCACGAACATCGCCGCCAGCACCGCCTCGGCGACCAGCCCGGCACCGGCGCAGGCGCCGACCGCACCCGACCCCCACAGCGTCGCCGCGGTGTTGAGCCCGGTGACGTTGGCACCTTCCTTCATGATCGCGCCGGCGCCGAGGAAGCCGATGCCCGAGACCACGTAGGCCACCACCTGCACCGCACCCTGGGTGCCGCCGTGGATCTCGAACAGGCGGTCGCCGAGCGAGACGAAGATCGCCGCGCCGACCGCGACCAGGGTGTTGGTGCGCAGCCCGGCGGTGCGCTGACGCACCTGGCGTTCGAAGCCGATGATCGCGCCGAGCACGAAGGCGGCGGTGAGGCTCACCAGGGTGTCGAGCAGCGAGGCGAGATTGAACAGACGCAGTGCTTCCATCAGGGCGCGTTCCGGTAGTTGGGGGGAGCGAGCATGGCGGCTCCGGGGAAGGGAGTGGGCGGGGACGGGGGCCGATGATGCCGCGGCGAGATGGCAGCGCGCATCGTGGCGACGGACAGATGCGGCTCAGCGCACCCCGGGCCACCACGCCAGCGCGGCATGCAGCCAGTGCGCGGCCGGGGCGTTCGCCCCGGCGTCGTGCAGGCGCCGCTGCGCCGCATGCGGCAAGCGCGCGCGGACCCGGATGCGGTCGGCGACGGACAGCAGCGACAGCGCATCGGCCATCACCCGCGGCGACTGCGCGGACAGGGCCAGGGCGAAGGCGCGTGCGCCGTGGGCGGCGAGCAGATGGCGCAGCGCTTCGGTGCGGCGCATGGCGACCGCGGCGCGCAGCGCGCGCTGCAGGCCGCGCTGCAGGCGGAAACGGCGGGAGAACAGCGAGAACAGGAACATGACGACCTCCTTGCGGCGCGTGGCCGGAGGACGTCGCAGCGTGTGCGCGGCGTGCGTCTTCCGGCTCAGCGCCGGGCAGCGACCAGGCGAGGGGAACGGCGGGGGAATGCGGCGCTGATGCCGCGTCGATGCGGATCGGGGTCCATGCTCGCCTCCGGTATCAGGGGAACGGATCGCGCGGAGCGCGATGGTCTGGCGCGGTCGGATGCCGCGGTACCGCCCACTGGCCGGGCCAGGAGCGGGTGGCGCAAAGCTTGGCATGCGGCCCAGGCGTGCACCAGCCTGCATGAGGCCATGACGGCGATACCAAGGTATATCCGGTCTGGTCCGCCTGCCGGCGCGTGGCGCAGCGATTGAGACGCGGCCGGCTACACTGGCCGCATGCAGAACGATGCCCATTTCCTGATCCTCGCCGGCCTGTTGTGTGCCGTCATCGCCCTGTTGCTGGCCGTGTTGCTGCGGCGGGGCAACCACGCCGCGCTGGAGGCGGCCCTGCGCGAGGAGCAGCGCAGCGGTCGCGGCGAACTGCGCGAGCAGCTCGACAGCCTGGCGCGCCAGCAGGACGCGCGCAGCGAAGGCTTCGCCCGCAATCTGGCGGATCTGTCCACCCGCACCGACCAGCGCCTGGACCTGCTGCGCGAAGCCCTCACCGAGGACGCGCGGCGCGGCCGAGACGAGACCGGCGCCGCACAGCAGCGCATGGCCGAGCTGCTGAGCCAGCGCCTGGTCGAGATCCGCGGCCAGCTCGACGCCTTCGGCCAGCAGCAGGACGCGCGCATGGCCCAGTTCGGCCAGCAGCAGGCCGAACTGATCGCGCGCATCGACGCGCAGCTGGGTGCGTTGCGCGAGGCCCTGATCGAGGATGCGCGCAAGGGCCGCCAAGAAGGCGCGGACGCGCAGCAGCGCTTCGCCGACACGCTCGGCCAGCGCCTGGGCGACCTGGTCCAGCGCAACGAGCAGCGGATGGGCGAGATGCGCGCCACCCTGGAGGAGCGGTTGAAGGAACTGCAGACCGACAACGCGGCCAAGCTCGAGCAGATGCGCGGCACCGTCGACGAAAAGCTGCAGACCACCCTCAACACGCGCCTGGACGCCTCGTTCAAGCTGGTGTCCGAACGGCTCGAGCAGGTCCAGCGCGGCCTGGGCGAGATGCAGCAGCTCGCCACCGGCGTCGGCGACCTCAAGCGCGTGCTGAGCAACGTCAAGAACCGCGGCGGCTGGGGCGAGGTGCAACTGGAGAACATCCTCGAGCAGACCCTGACCCAGGAACAGTACGCACGCGGCGTGCGGGTGCGCCCGGAGCGCAACGAGATGGTCGACTTCGCGGTGCGCCTGCCCGGCCGCGGCCACGAGGACACGCCGGTGTGGCTGCCGATCGACGCCAAGTTCCCGCGCGAGGACTACGAGCGCCTGCTCGATGCGCAGGAGCAGGGCGATCCGGAACTGGTGCAGGCGATGGGCGTGCAACTGGAGCGCGCGATCCGGGTGCAGGCCAAGTCGATCGGCGACAAGTACATCGCCCCGCCGCACACCACCGACTTCGCGGTGATGTTCCTGCCCACCGAGGGCCTGTACGCCGAGACCCTGCGCCGCCCCGGCCTGGCCGACCTGCTGCAGCGCGAGCACCGCATCGTCGTCGCCGGCCCGACCACCATCACCGCCCTGCTCAACAGCCTGCAGATGGGCTTCCGCACCCTCGCCATCGAAAAGCGCTCCAGCGAAGTTTGGGGTGTGCTGGCGGCGGTGAAGAGCGAGTTCGGCAAGTTCGCCGGCATCCTGGAAAAGGCCGAGAAGCAGATCAGCACCGTCGGCAAGAGCCTGGGCGAGGCCAGCCGCAAGACCCGCACCATCGAACGCCGCCTGCGCGGCGTCGAGACCCTGGCCGACGCGCAGGCCGCGCCGCTGCTGGAACTGTCGCTGCCGCTGGACGATGCCGAGGCGGAAGAGGCGGCAGGCGACGACCGGGAGTGAGGGCTTGCGGTGCCCGCGGCGGCGGTGCGGCGAGTCGGGATGGCAAGGCACCGTGGCGGTTACGTCGACGCGAGATGGCGTGCGACCAGCACGCGCCATATTGGATGCAGCGCCGCGACCTGGACGGGCCAGCGCGGCCGCTTCGTACGCGCGCTGTACAGATGGCGCAGCATGCGGGTGTCCTGGTCTTGCCTGCAGTGTCGATGCGATTCGACATCGCGGATGCGTTGTCGTCTCCAGGCCGCTCGCCTGCTCGCCTGCTGGCCGATACGCGCGCTGCTGATCACGACGAGAGGCACATGTATCGTGGCGGCTCTTGTTTTTTCTGTGGCCGTCGCGAGCAGGTGTTGCGGACGCGCTGTCGCGGCTGAAGCCGCTCCTGCGGGATCACATGATCCGCAGCAAAAGCGGGTGTTACGTGCCTGCACAGGCTAGCTGTCGGTGCGCTGAGTCACGCGGTCACGGCGCTGCGCATGCTGCGCCGGCAGCGACTATGCTGGCGCTCCCTTTCGATCGAGGTAATGCCCCATGTCCGAGTCGTTGACCGCCATTCCGCTGACCCGCATCGACGGCCAGCCGGCCACCCTCGCCGCGTTCGAGGGCAAGGTGTTGCTGATCGTCAACGTCGCCTCCAAGTGCGGCCTCACCGCGCAGTACGCGGGCCTGGAAGCGCTGTACCGCGAGAAGCAGGCCGCGGGCCTGGAAGTGCTCGGTTTCCCGGCCAACGACTTCAAGGGCCAGGAGCCGGGCAGCGAGGCGGAGATCCAGCAGTTCTGCCAGCTCACCTACGATGTGACCTTCCCGATGTTCGCCAAGATCGCGGTCACCGGCGAGGACACCCATCCGCTGTACCGCGCGCTGATCGCCGCGCAGCCGCAGACCGAGGGCGAGGGCCCGATGCGCGAGAAGCTGGCCGGCTACGGCATCGAGCCGAATCCGGCGCCAGGCGTGCTGTGGAATTTCGAGAAGTTCCTGGTCGGCCGCGACGGCAAGGTCCACGCGCGCTTTGCTCCGGACGTCACCGCAGAGGACCCGCGCCTGCGCGCGGCGATCGACGCGGCGCTGGCGTAACGGCGCGCGGCGCCATCTGGCTGTGCTTGGACGAGCTGAAGGTGTGTTTCGGCGTCTAGGTAGTTGATGAACGAGCCGGAGAGGTGATCGATGTCCTCGTTGGCCGGCGTCGCTTGTTGCGGCTGAACCGCTCCTACGCAAGGCGTGCAGCATCGAAACCGTTGCCGTTGCCGTTGCTCTTGCTCTTGCTCTTGCTTGGCTTTGGCTGTTGCTCTGGCTTTTGATCTACCGGGTTCCCTTCCGAAGCGGCGGCCAGCGCGGGGAAACACCCGAAGGGCGGCGTACATGGATGTACGCCGTCCGCGGCAGGGCAGGGCTCGCCGGAAAAAGGCGAAGCACTGCTTCGCCCCGGCGGGCGGGCTGGCGCCGTGAGGCGACTGCCCCGGACTTGGCTGCGAAGCAGCCAAGCCCCTTCCGCGGATCCCCGGGCTGGACGCGGACCCGGAGCGCG
>NZ_NKUH01000061.1:0-5368 GCF_009192895.1 Xanthomonas sp. LMG 12460
TATAAGATAAAGTGGCGGGTACGGGCGCAGCCTCGTGCACCAAAACATCGCGAGACGCTTCGCGCCGGACCCTCCCCCCAACCCCTCTCCCGGTGGGAGAGGGGCTCCTGGCTGTTCCCTTCTCCCGCCGGGAGAAGGTGCCCCGCAGGGGCGGATGAGGGTACGGGCGCAGCCGCGTGGACCCAGGTCAGCGGGTCGCTTCGCGCCGCACCCTCACCCCAACCCCTCTCCCGACGGGAGAGGGGCTACACGCCGCAGCGTAGAATTGGCCGATGAGCCGATTAGTCCTGATCGACGGGTCCAGTTACCTGTATCGCGCGTTCCACGCGCTTCCGCCGCTGACCAATGCCGCCGGCGAGCCCACCGGCGCGCTGTTCGGCGTGGTCAACATGTTGCGCGCCACCCTCAAGGAGCGCCCCGAGTACGTGGCCTTCGTGGTCGATGCGCCGGGCAAGACCTTCCGCGACGACCTGTATCCGCTGTACAAGGCCAACCGGCCGCCGATGCCCGACGAGCTGCGCGCGCAGGTCGAGCCGATGTGCCAGATCGTACATGCGCTGGGCATCACCATCCTGCGCGAGGACGGGGTCGAGGCCGACGACGTGATCGGCACCCTGGCCCTGCAGGGCGCCGGCGACGGCCTGGACGTCACCATCTCCACCGGCGACAAGGATTTCGCCCAGCTGGTGCGCCCCGGCGTGCAACTGGTCAACACCATGAGCGGCAGCCGCATGGATTCGGATGCGGCGGTGATGGAGAAGTTCGGGGTCTGGCCGCACCAGATCGTCGACCTGCTGGCGCTGATGGGCGACGCCATCGACAACGTGCCGGGCGTGGAGAAATGCGGACCCAAGACCGCGGCCAAGTGGCTGGCCGAGTACGGCTCGCTGGACGGGGTGATCGCCCACGCCGACAGCATCAAGGGCAAGATCGGCGACAACCTGCGCGCGGCGCTGCAGCGCCTGCCGCTGAACCGCGAGCTGGTCACCATCAAGACCGACGTGACGCTGCCCGGCGGCCCGCGCACCCTGGGCCTGCGCGAACAGGAGCCGGAGCAGTTGCGCGGTCTGTACCAGCGCTACGGCTTCACCCAGGCGCTGCGTGATCTGGACGGCGGCGTGGCTGCGCCGGAGGCCGCCAGCGAGGCGACGCCCAGCCTGCGCGGCACCGCCGCCGGCTATGCCCGGGCCGCGGCGCCGGCCGCCGATACGGCGCTGGACCCGGCACTGGCCGCCAAGGGCGACTACACCGCGGTGACCACACCCGAGGCGTTCGAAGCACTGCTGGTGCGCCTGCGCGCCGCCGACGGCTTCGCCTTCGACACCGAGACCGACGCGCTGGACGCGATGCGCGCCAACCTGGTCGGGCTCAGCTTCGCCACCGAGCCGGGCCGCGCCGACTATCTGCCGCTGGGCCACGACTACCCCGGCGCGCCGGTGCAACTGGACCGCGCGCTGGCGCTGGAGATGCTCAAGCCACTGCTGGAGGACCCGGCCAAGGCCAAGGTCGGCCAGCACGGCAAGTACGACCTGCACGTGCTGCGCCGCCATGGCGTGGAGGTGCGCGGCTACGCCGACGACACCATGCTGGAGAGCTTCGTGCTCAATTCCACCGCCAGCCGCCACGACATGGACTCGCTGGCCCGGCGCTACCTGGGCTACGACACGGTCAAGTACGAGGACGTGGCCGGCAAGGGCGCCAAGCAGATCGCGTTCTCGCAGGTGGCCATCGACGACGCCACCGGCTACGCCGCCGAGGACGCCGACATCACCCTGCGCCTGCACCGCACGTTGTCGGCGCAACTGGACGCCGAGCCGGCGCTGGCGCGGGTCTACCGCGAGATCGAGATGCCGCTGGTGCCGGTGCTGGCGCGGGTCGAGGCCAACGGCGTGTGCGTGGACATCGCCGAGCTGCGCAAGCAGAGCCAGGACCTGAGCCAGCGCATGCTGGCCGCGCAGCAGAAGGCCACCGCGCTGGCCGGGCGCAGCTTCAACATGGACTCGCCCAAGCAGCTGCAGGCGGTGCTGTTCGACGAGCTGAAGCTGCCGGCGGTGCTGAAGACCCCCAAGGGCCAGCCCAGCACCAACGAAGAAGCGCTGGAGGCGATCGTCGACCAGCACGAGCTGCCGCGGGTGATCCTGGAGTACCGCGGCCTGGCCAAGCTGCGCAGCACCTACACCGACAAGCTGCCGGAGATGGTCAACCCCGATACCGGTCGCGTGCACACCAGCTACCACCAGGCCGGCGCCGCCACCGGGCGGCTGTCCTCCTCCGATCCCAACCTGCAGAACATTCCGATCCGCACCGATGACGGCCGCCGCATCCGCCGCGCCTTCGTCGCCCCGCCCGGGCGCAAGCTGATCGCCTGCGACTACTCGCAGATCGAGCTGCGGATCATGGCCCACCTGTCCGAGGACCCGGGCCTGTTGCGCGCCTTCGGCAGCGGCGTGGACGTGCACCGCGCCACCGCCGCCGAGGTGTTCGGGCGCAAGCTCGAAGAGGTCACCGGCAACGAGCGTCGCGCCGCCAAGGCGATCAACTTCGGCCTGATGTACGGCATGAGCGCGTTCGGCCTGGCCCGCAACCTGGGCATCGGCCGCGGCGAGGCGCAGGACTACGTGGCGCTGTACTTCAGCCGCTACCCGGGCGTGCGCGACTTCATGGAGCGCATGCGCGAGCAGGCGCGCACCCAGGGCTACGTGGAGACCCTGTTCGGCCGCCGCCTGTACCTGAACGACATCAACGCCCGCCAGCAGGGCCTGCGCGCCGGTGCCGAGCGCGCGGCGATCAACGCCCCGATGCAGGGCACCGCCGCCGACATCATCAAGCGCGCCATGGTCGGCGTGGACGCCTGGCTGCAGGACCACCGCGACCGCGCGTTGATGATCCTGCAGGTGCACGACGAACTGGTGTTCGAAGCCGATGCCGACTTCGTCGACACCTTGCTGCCGGAAGTGACCGGGCGGATGTCCGCCGCGGCGGAGCTGAAGGTGCCGCTGGTGGTGGACAGCGGGGTGGGCGACAACTGGGACGAGGCGCATTGAGTGCCCGGGTTCCGGGCATGCACCCGGGGCCCGACCTGGCGCTGCGGTGTCTTGCGTAGACATCGCATGCGCATGCACGCCGGATATCGCAGAGGGTTTTTCGAAGGATTATCCCGCCCGCGATTTTCGCTTTCCCATTCGCGTTGGTTTTTTGACCCCGCCGGGCGCGACAAGCCGCAAAATTCCTACTGGCGTCACACCCCGGGGCGTGCAGGATCGCTTTGATTGAACGGAATTTTGACGCGGTTTATTTGCACGGATTTTCGGGAATGAATCCGTCCTTAATCTGACAAATTTTTAACTTAAATCTTCACGAACGAGCAAGGTGGGGAATGTTCTTATATCCCTCGACAGGCGCAATACCTGTCGCGGATCTCCTCCCATCCCCTGGAGCAGATCCAGGAACGGCGACTCCTCCCCAAGTCTCCGTTCCCTGGCCCCGCCGACCTCCCCCTGGTCCGCGGGGCTTTTTTATGCCCGCACGTTCGTGATGCCGCGTTTGTGGCGCGCACGACCCGGCTCAGCGGCGCGCGTCGGTGGGCTGTTGCAGTTGGTAGAGCGCGTCGTCCAGGGTGTCCAGCTGCGTGGCCAGCAGCGCGCGGGCATCGTCCAGGCCGCGGTTGTAATAGTGCGGGCCGATGCGCTCGGCGACGAAGTCGAGCAGGAATTCGGCCTCGAACGCACCGACCTGCTGCTGCAACTCGGTGCGCAGGTAGGCCTGCAACTGTTCGGCGATGGCGCGCTTGTCCTCGCGGCCCAGCACGGCGGTGCGCGCTGGCGCGCTCATGCCAGCCATTCGCGCGGCACCAAGTACTCGGCCAGGCGCGCCTCGGCGCTGCCCGCTTCGGGCTGGAAGCCGTACTCCCAGCGCACCCGCGGCGGCAGGCTCATCAGGATGCTCTCGCTGCGGCCGCCGCTCTGCAGGCCGAACAGGGTGCCGCGGTCGTAGACCAGGTTGAACTCGACGTAGCGGCCGCGCCGGTACAGCTGGAACTCGCGCTCGCGCTCGCCCCAGGGCAGGCCGCGGCGGCGTTCCACGATTGGCAGGTAGGCGTCGAGGAAGCCGTCGCCGACCGCGCGCTGGTAGGCGAAGTCGCGCTCGAAATCGGCATGCAGGTCGTCGAAGAACAGGCCGCCGACGCCGCGGGTCTCGTTGCGGTGCTTGAGGAAGAAGTACTCGTCGCACCAGCGCTTGTGCGCCGGATAGCGGTCTTCGCCGAACGGCGCGCACAGGTCGTGCGCGGTCTGGTGCCAGTGGCGGGCGTCCTCGTCGAACGGGTAGTACGGGGTCAGGTCGAAGCCGCCGCCGAACCACCAGGCCACGGTGGCGCCGTCGCGCTGCGCCTCGAAGTAGCGCACGTTGGCGTGGGTGGTGGGGATGTACGGGCTGAGCGGGTGGAACACCAGCGACACCCCGACCGCGCGCCACGAGGCGCCGGCCAGTTCCGGGCGGTTGGCGCTGGCCGAGGGCGGCAGGCGGGTGCCGGCGACGTCGGAGAAGCCGATGCCGGCCTGCTCGAACAGCGCGCCGTCGCGCAGGATGCGGGTGCGGCCGCCGCCGCCCTCCGCGCGCTGCCACAGGTCTTCGGCGAAACGGGCCTGGCCGTCGGCGGCCTCGACCGCCGCACAGATGCGGTCTTGCAGGCCAGTGAGATAGTCGCGAACGCGGTCGAAGGTATGCATGCCGCCATTCTAGAAGCTGGCTGTGTCAGGCGTCTGCGGCGGGCTGCCCGGACTGCGCGGGCCGGTCGGCATGCGTCAGCGGCGGAACTCGGCGCGCAGCGCGGGGCGGCACAGCTGGTAGACCAGCCAGCCGTGCAGGCCGGCGAAGACCAGGGCGGTCAGCGCGCCGCTGACCATGAGCGTGATCCGGCCCAGCGCCAGATCGTGCTGGAGCTGTTGCGGGTCGAAGGCGTGCTGCGGCGCCCAGACCTGCAGCAGATCGAACAGTTGCCACAGCAGCGGCAGCACCGCGAAGTTGGC
Organism: Xanthomonas sp. LMG 12460; assembly: GCF_009192895.1. Classification (NCBI taxonomy): domain Bacteria; kingdom Pseudomonadati; phylum Pseudomonadota; class Gammaproteobacteria; order Lysobacterales; family Lysobacteraceae; genus Xanthomonas; species Xanthomonas sp. LMG 12460. Next base: position 5,028 of record NZ_NKUH01000061.1, read on the forward strand.
CGCGGCGGTGACCACCAGGAACACGATGAACGCCCGCCGCGCCCAGTCGCGCCGCTGCAGCAGCGCCCACGACGCCGCGCACAGGCCCGCCGATAGCAGCGCCGACAGCCAGGACAGCGCCAGTGCATGGGCGACGCACCACTGCAGCAGCGGCGGCAACGGCAGCCCGGCCTCGCGCAGCACGCCCTCGATCGCCCCGTCCGGCAACGCCATCAGCAACAGCGCCTGGCCCAGCGAATACAGCAGCGACAGCACCCCGATCAGCAGCGAGAGCTTGGCCATCGCATCGATGTTCTTGTTGCGGGCGGCGGTGAGGGGCAGCGGCGGGGGCGGCATCGGCG
>NZ_NKUH01000062.1:0-24835 GCF_009192895.1 Xanthomonas sp. LMG 12460
TCGCCCACGTCGACCACGGCAAGACCACCCTCGTCGACTGCCTGCTGAAGCAGTCCGGCACCCTGTCCGAGCGCACGGTGCTGGCCGAGCGCGTGATGGACAGCAACGACCAGGAAAAGGAACGCGGCATCACCATCCTGGCCAAGAACACCGCCATCACCTGGCAGGGCAACCGCATCAACATCGTCGACACCCCCGGACACGCCGACTTCGGCGGCGAGGTGGAGCGCGTGCTGTCGATGGTGGACACCGTGCTGATCCTGGTCGACGCGATGGACGGCCCGATGCCGCAGACCCGCTTCGTGACCCAGAAGGCGTTCGCGATGGGCTTCAAGCCGATCGTGGTGGTCAACAAGATCGACCGCCCCGGCGCGCGCCCGGACTGGGTGATCGACCAGGTGTTCGACCTGTTCGACAAGCTCGGCGCCACCAACGAGCAGCTCGACTTCCCGATCGTCTACACCTCGGCGCTGAACGGCTACGCCTCGCTGGACGACAGCGTGCGCGACGGCGACATGACCCCGCTGTACGAAGCGATCATGCAGCACGCGCCGAAGCCGGACGTGGACCCGGACGGCCCGTTCCAGATGCGCATCAGCCAGCTGGACTACAACAACTTCGTCGGCGTGATCGGCATCGGCCGCATCCAGCGCGGCGTGCTGAAGAAGAACATGCCGGTGGCGGTGATCGACCGCGAAGGCAAGAAGCGCCAGGGCAAGGTGCTGCAGGTACTGGGCTTCCTCGGCCTGGAGCGGATCGAGCAGGACAGCGCGCAGGCCGGCGACATCGTCGCCATCTCCGGCATCCAGGAGCTGACCATCTCCGACACCGTGTGCGCGCTGGAAGCCCCCGAGGCGCTGCCGCCGCTGACCGTGGACGAGCCGACCATCTCGATGACCTTCCAGGTCAACAACTCGCCGTTCGCCGGCAACAAGGACCTGTCCGGCGGCAAGTTCCTGACCAGCCGCCAGCTCAAGGACCGGCTGGAGCGCGAGACCGTGCACAACGTGGCGCTGAAGGTGCAGCAGCTGGAAGACGCCGACAAGTTCCTGGTCTCCGGCCGCGGCGAACTGCACCTGTCGGTGCTGATCGAGAACATGCGCCGCGAGGGCTTCGAACTGGCCGTGTCGCGCCCGGAAGTGATCATCAAGGAGATCGACGGGCAGTTGATGGAGCCGGTCGAGCAGCTGGTGGTGGACATCGAGGAGCAGCACCAGGGCGGCGTGATGGAGAAGCTGGGCATCCGCAAGGGCCAGCTGAAGAACATGGAGCCGGACGGCAAGGGCCGCGTGCGCCTGGACTACATGATCCCGGCGCGTGGCCTGATCGGCTTCCAGAACGAGTTCCGCACCCTGACCCAGGGTTCGGGCCTGCTGTTCCACGTGTTCGACCACTACGGCCCGAAGGAGCAGGGCGCCATCGCCAAGCGCCAGAACGGCGTGATGATCGCCAATGCGCCGGGCGCCACCCCCGCCTACGCGCTGGGCCCGCTGGAAGAGCGCGGCCGCCTGTTTGCCGCCGAAGGCGACAACGTGTATGAAGGGCAGCTGGTCGGCATCCACTCCAAGGACAACGACCTGACCGTCAACGCGATCAAGACCAAGCCGCTGACCAACATGCGCGCCTCGGGCAAGGACGATGCGATCAAGCTGACTCCGGCGATCAAGTACACGCTGGAGCAGGCGCTGGACTTCATCGAGGACGACGAACTGGTCGAAGTCACCCCGAAGGAGATCCGCTTGCGCAAGAAGCACCTGACCGAAAACGAGCGCAAGCGCGCCGGTCGCGCGGGCTAAGGGATAGCGCACGCCCATGGCCGCCGACAAGGCGTACAACCCGGATCCGCACGCGCATCCGGGTCTGCACCTGATCGCACTGCTGGAGGCCGGCAAGGGCCTGCTCGCGGTGCTGGCGGCCACGGGGCTGGAACTGATGGGTCCGGCCCCGCTGCGCGCGGGGGTGGACAAGCTGATCGTGCGTTTCAGCCTGGACCCGGACCACGGCGCCCTGCCCTCGCTGCTGACCATGATCAACCCCGGCGCGGTGCACCTGGCCGCCGCCGGCATGCTCGCCTACGGCGTGCTGCACATCATCGAGGCCTGGGGCCTGTGGCGCGCCAAGGCCTGGGCCTCGCTGCTGGGCTGCATCTCCGCGGCGATCTACCTGCCCTTCGACGTCTACGCGATCGTGCGCCACCCCGGCTGGGCGTCGTGGGCGGTGCTGGCGATCAATCTCGCCGTGGTCGGCATCCTCGCCCGAGATTTGGTGCGGCGGCGCCGGCATCCTCCTGCGGCCTAGCCGCACCCCGCGCCGCGGCGGTGCCGGCTTTCTTCAAGCGATATGCGCCTGCCAGTCACCGGTGGGCGCATTCGCGTTCCTGGCATTCGGCGGGCACCGCTGGTGGTCGCGCAGAAAACCGCATCCCACGCCGCATGATCATGCGGCAAGACCGCTCAGCGATCAGCGGGACGCACGTGCCTCGCCCGCTGTCGCATTCACTGCCGGCGCCCCATCCTCGGCACTGGGCGAACGCATCGCCTCCGAGTCGCTGGCGCGCACCGGCGGATGCGATAGCCGCACCGGCTCCGGCGCCACTTCCGCGCGCAGCAGCGGCAACGCGTAGGCATGCTCGCGCACCAGGAAATCCAGCATGCGTTCGCGCACGATGCAACGCAGGTCGAAGGCGTCGCCGGAGTTGCGCGCACTGACCAGCAGGCGCACCTGGATCGTGCGCTCGCTGGTGTCGGTCACCTGGGTCACGCAGACCCGTCCGTCCCACAGTGGCTCGCTCTTGCAGATCCGCTCCAGCTCGGCGCGCACTTGTGCGATCGGCGTGCGGTAGTCCAGCCACAGGAACGCGGTGCCGAGCAGGTCGGCGCTGTTGCGCGTCCAGTTCTGGAACGGGTTCTCGATGAACCAGGTCAGCGGCACCACCATGCGCCGCTCGTCCCAGATCCGCACCACCACGTAGGAACTGCCGATCTCCTCGATGCGGCCCCACTCGCCTTCGACGATGACCACGTCGTCGAGTCGGATCGGCTGGGTCAGCGCGATCTGCAGGCCGGCGATCAGGTTGCCGAACACCGGCTTGGCGGCGATACCGGCGACCAGGCCGATGATGCCGGCCGAGGCCAGCAAGGTGGTGCCGATCTGCCGCACCGCCGGGAAGGTCAGCAGCACGATCGAGGTGCCCACCAGGATGATCGTGCCCATCGCCACCCGCGCCAGCACCCGGGTCTGGGTCTGCACGCGGCGTGCGGTGAGGTTGTCCGCCACCTCGATCGGATGGCTGCGCAGGATCGCCGTTTCCAGCGCCGCCACGCCGCGCACCAGCAGCCAGGTCACGCAGCCGATCATGCCGATGTGCAGCAGGTGCTGCAGGTCGGTCAGCGCCTTCTCGTCCAGCGGCGTGGATTCGAGCGCGAAGCTGAGCATCAGCATCGGCAGCAGGAAAGCGACCGGCACGCTGATCACGCGCACGATGCGCGCACGCCGGTAGTCGCGGCCGCGCATGCGCTGGGCGATGCGCAGCAACAGCCACCAGGCCAGGAAACCGAGAATCAGCGCGGCGCCGATCGGCAGCGTATAGGCACGCCAGGGCACCCAGTGAAGATCGAGGGTCAAGATGCGCTCCTTTGTCGGGGGGGAGGAGTCGCGACAGTCTGGCAGTGGAGGGATTAGCGCGATGTCGAGCACGCGCGGCGGCGCCGGGCGACGGCAGCCGCATGGCATACAGGCGCGCGTGCAAACGCGTCCGAAAAGCGGCGCATGCCGCCGGCGACGCAAAGCCGGCGCGCGGTATCGCACGCAGCGATGCCGCAGCCGTCGGGCCACGCACGATAATGCGCCGCACATGCGGCAGCGGCACGCGCCGCGGACTACACCAACCGACTACGCCAGCGGCGTGGCGACGTTGCGTCCGTTCTGCTTGCGCACGATCGCCATCGCGATCTCCAGCGACTGCTCGTAGTTCAGGCGCGGGTCGACGCTGGAACGGTAGGCCCGCTCCAGGTCGCGCTCGGTGAGTTCGCGCGCGCCGCCGGTGCACTCGGTGACGTCCTCGCCGGTCAGTTCCAGATGCACGCCGCCCAGGCGGGTGCCGGCCGCGGCGTGGATGTCGAACGACTGCTCCACCTCGCCCAGGACGTTCTGGTAGCGCCGGGTCTTGTAGCCGTTGCTGGTGCTTTCGGTGTTGCCGTGCATCGCATCGCACACCCACAGCACGCGGCGGCCGTCGCGCTTCACCGCGTCCAGCAGCGGCGGCAGCTTCTCGGCGATCTGCGCCGCGCCCATGCGGTGGATGAAGGTCAGCCGGCCCGGCTCGTCTTCCGGATTGAGCACGTCGATCAGGCGCAGCAACTGGTCCGGCTGCGCCGACGGCCCGACCTTGATCGCGATCGGATTGCGGATACCACGGAAGTACTCCACATGCGCGCCGTCCAGCGCCGCGGTGCGCATGCCGATCCACGGATAGTGCGTGCTGAGGTTGAACCAGCCCCACTGCCGCGGGACCTCGCGGGTCAGCGCTTCCTCGTAGGGCAGCAGCAAGGCCTCGTGCGAGGTGTAGAAATCGACGCGATTGAGGTTGTACAGCTGCGCGCCGGACAGGGTCTCCATGAAGCGCACCGCATCGCCGATCGAGGCCACCATCTTCTGGTAGTCCTCGGCCAGCGGCGAGCAGCCGACCCAGCTCAGGTTCCAGTACTCGGGATGGTGCAGATCCGCGAAGCCGCCGTCGATCAGCGCGCGCACGAAGTTCATGGTCATCGCCGAACGCGAGTGCGCGGTGATCATGCGCCGCGGGTCCGGCACCCGCGCCTGCGCGGTGAACTCCGGGCCATTGACCACGTCGCCGCGGTAGCTGGGCAGGGTCACGCCGTCGCGGGTCTCGGTATCGGCCGAGCGCGGCTTGGCGTACTGCCCGGCGTAGCGACCGACCCGCACCACCGGCAGGCGCAGGCCGTGCACCAGCACCAGGCTCATCTGCAGCAGCACCTTGAGCCGGTTGGAGATGGTGCCGGATTCGCAATCGCTGAAGTTCTCCGCGCAATCGCCGCCCTGCAGCAGGAAGCGCTTGCCTTCCTGCGCCTCGGCCAGCTGCTTCTTCAGCGCGAAGATCTCCCAGGAGGTCACCAGCGGCGGCAACTGCCGCAGTTCCGTCAGCGCGGTCTCCAGCGCCTGCGGGTCCGGATACACCGGCATCTGCAGCGCCGGCCTGTCACGCCAACTGGCAGGTGACCAGGACGACGAGGCGGATGCGGACACGGCGGCGGCGGACAGATTCATGAAAGGACTCCTTGGCAGTGTGCGATGTTCGCAGAGCCGGGGCGCGCCGCATAGCGCCGCATACCGGTCACGCTGGCAGCGCCAGGACATGAACGGCAAGCAACATCGCGACGCCACCATGACTTCCGGCCTACGCCGGCGTTTTTGCGAAAGCACACTGTTATTAAGTAACAATTCCTTTCCATTCGGTCCACCTCGCCATGACACCTCGCCCCCTCTCCTCCGCCATCGCCCTGATCCTCCTGGTCGCCCCCGGCCTCGCCCTCGCTGCGGATACCGCCGCCGACAGCAGCGCTGCCGCCGAGCCGACCGTCGATCTCGATCCGGTCACCGTCACCGCCAAGCTGGAAGCTGCGCGCAACGCGCTGTCGCCGGACATCGGCAGCAGTCAGTACGCGATCAGCGCCGAGGACATCGCGCGCCTGCCGCTGGGCGCTTCCACCCCGCTCAACCAGGTGCTGCTGCAGGCGCCGGGCGTGGTCCAGGATTCCTATGGCGGCATCCATGTGCGCGGCGACCACGCCAACCTGCAGTACCGCATCAACGGCGTGATGATCCCCGAATCCATCTCCGGCTTCGGCCAGACCCTGGATCCGCGCACGATCAAGAACATCCGCCTGCTCGACGGCGCGCTGCCGGCGCAGTTCGGCGACCGCACCGCGGCGGTGGTCGACATCACCACCAAGAACGGCGTGGAACTGGGCAACGGCGGCAGCGTCGGCATCACCGGCGGCTCCTACGGCACGCTCAACCCCAACGCCTCGTGGTGGGGCAGCGACGGTCGCTTCAGCTGGTTCGCCAGCGGCAACTACCTGCAGAACCGCATCGGCATGGAGAACCCGACCGACAGCGACAACCCGATCCACGACAAGACCCACCAGGGCAAGGGCTTCGCCGACCTCAGCTATCTGCTGAACGAGAACACCCGGCTCAGCCTGCTGGTCGGCTACGCCAACAACCGCTTCCAGATCCCCAACAACCCGGGACAGACGCCGGCGTTCACCTACCAGGGCAACAGCACCTTCGATTCGGCGCAGCTCGACGAGAACCAGCGCGAGAACACCCGTTTCGGCACCCTGGTGCTGCAGGGCGCGCTCGGCGACACCAGCTACCAGCTGTCGGCCGGCCAGCGCTACAGCAGCGTCGCGTTCTCCCCGGACATCGCCGGCGACCTGATCTTCAACGGCATCGCCTCGCAGGTGCAGCGCGCCAACCGCGCCAGCACCCTGCAGGCCGACTTCTCCACGCCGTGGGGTAGCACCCACACCCTGCGCTACGGCGTGTACGGCAACTTCGAACACGCCAACGCCAGCAACAACGCCTATGTGTTCCCGGCCAACGACGACGGCAGCCAGAGCAGCGACGTGCCGCTGTTCATCCCCGACGCCAGCCGCTTCCACGCCAGCACCTACGCGGTCTACCTGCAGGACGAGTGGCAGCCGAGCGACGCCTGGACCATCAACTACGGCGTGCGCGGCGACCGCTACAAGGCCTTCGGCACCACCGAGGGCCAACTCAGCCCGCGCCTGGGCGTGGTCTGGCACGCCAGCGACAGCACCACCCTGCACGCCGGCTATGCGCGCTACTTCACCCCGCCGGCCACCGAGCTGATCTCCACCAGCGACATCGCCCTGTACGACGGCACCACCAACCAGCAGTCGGCGGCGGGTGGCCCGACCAAGCCGCTGAGCGAGCGCAGCGACTACTACGACCTGGGCATCTCGCAGATGGTCGGCGACCACCTGACCCTGGGCCTGGACACCTACTACCGCAAGGCCGATCGCCTGCAGGACGAAGGCCAGTTCGGCGCCGCCTACGTCTACTCCACCTTCAACTACCGCTACGGCCGCATCCGCGGCGCCGAGTTCAGCGCCGACTACAGCAACGGCCCGATCAACGCCTACTTCAACGCGGCCTACAGCAAGGCCATGGGCAAGCGGGTGATGACCAGCCTGTACAACTTCGACCCGGATGCGCTGGCCTACGCCTACGACCACTGGATCCACCTGGACCACGACCAGAAGCTGACCTCCTCCGGCGGCATCAACTACGCCCTGGCCGACGACAGCCGCATCGGCGCCGACTACCTGTTCGGCAGCGGCCTGCGCACCGACGCCGACGGCGTACCCAACGGCGGCGAGCTGCCGGCGTACTTCCAGCTCAACCTCAGCGCCGGCCACGACTTCGCCCTGGCCAGCAGCCACCCGCTGCACGCACAGCTGGCCGTGCTCAACGTGCTCGACCGCCACTACCAGTTGCGCGACGGCGGCGGCATCGGTGTGTTCGCGCCGCAGTGGGCGCCGCGCCGCGGCGTCTACCTGAGCCTGCAGCAGGACTTCTGAGCAAGTCCCTGACGGCGGCCTGCGGCATGTCGCGCGACGTGCCGCAGGCCACGACACGATGGATGACGGCGGTTGTGGCGGAGTGATGCAAACGCAACGGCGGCCAGGAAGCCGCTACCGGTCGGTCGAGGGGCCGCCGCCAATCGCCGGGTAAGATGCATCCGGACCACCCGACCAAGGCACGTCCAGCAGGACAGCGAAGCCGCGCGCCGCGTCGTGGCCGTGGGATCGCCCAGCGGAGGCAGCGCCACACGGCACGCCGATCGCACACGAACCGCCACGACGCGTTGCCACGCCCCTCCAGGCAGGTTTCGCACATGCGCCAGCACTTGTTCGCCGCCTTCGCGGCCACCCTTCTCGCCTGCGTTGCGCCATTGCCGGTGCATGCCAAGCGCGTTACGGACTTCCGGATGCCGGTGGTCTTAGAAGGCGTCGGCTACGATCTCGCCGCGCGCGTGTATCGCCCCACGGGCCACGGTCCGTTCCCGCTGATCGTCATCCACCATGGCACGCCCGCGGACAAGCGCAAGCTCGCCGACACCCGCCTCGGCTTCGCCCGCGCCGCGCGCTGGTTCGCCGCCCGTGGCTACATGGTGGTGCTGGCGCTGCGGCCTGGCTACGGCAGTTCCAGCGGCAGCTACCTGGAAGGCGCAGGCAACTGCCACGACGTCGATTTCGTCGTCGCCGGGCGCAAGATCGCGGCGGCCGAGGCGGCGATCGTCGACGCCGCCGCTCGCCTTCCCGACGTGGACCCGCAACGCATCGTCGTGGTCGGCCAGTCCGCCGGCGGCCTCGGCGCGGTGGCGCTGGCCGATGCGCCGCCACCCGGCGTGCGTGGCGTGATCAGCTTCGCCGGCGGGCGCGGCAGCAACGGCAAGGAGGTCATCTGCGCCGGCGAGGACCGCCTGGTCGGGGCGGAGAAGACGCTGGGCGCGGCGAATATGCTGCCGCAGCTATGGCTGTACGCCGAAAACGATCACTTCTTCCGGCGCGACCTGGCGCACCGCATGTACGCCGCCTACCGCGCCGGCTCGACGCCGCCGGTGACCTTCGTCGACCTGCCGCCGTTCGGCGACGATGGCCACAAGAGCTTCGCCCAGGCCGATCCGTCGGTGTGGGCAACACCGGTGGCGGCGTTTCTCGCCCAGGTCCTGCCGAAGGCTGCGAAGGCGCCTGCGCAGGCCGGTCTCGCGCCAGCGATGGAGGCGCCAGCCAAGTAGGTCGGCAGGATCGCAGGGCGACCTGTACGCGACGACAGCGAGCGCCGACGCTTCCCGGCGTGACCGCGGCACCGCCCAGCAACGCTGCCGCCAGGCGCCCGGTCAGGCCGGGCGATCGACGCGCAGCAGGCGCATGCTCAGATCAACGTGCGCTTGCGGCTCTTGAAGCCCGCATACAGCGCGAACACCCCCAGCAACACGAAGCAGATCAGGCACCACATCGGCATCGACAGGCCGAGGAAGCGCCAGTCGATGTTGCCGCAGTCGCCGGTTCCGGTCAGCACCCGGCGCAGCACCTCGAACGGCCCCATGGTCTCGCGCAGGAAACTCAGCGGCGGGCCGCAGGACGCCATCGGGTCCGGGAACAGCTGCACCGAGACATGCTTGGTGGAGATGCCGGCGCCCACGAGCGCGGCCAGGAACGCCAGGACGCCATAAATCTTGCGCCCGCCGGCGCTGCGCGGCCCGTGCAGGGCACCGAGCAGGAACAGCACGCCCAGTGCGGCGAACGCGATGCGCTGGAAGATGCACAGCGGGCACGGCTCGATGCCCAGCTGCAGCTGCACGAAGATCGCATAGCCCAGCAGGGCGGCACAGATCAGAAAGCCGAGCAGGAACTGCGCGCGGAAACCCCAACGTAACGGATTCATCGGACTCGAACTCGCATCGACGATCCACGCATTATCCGCGATCGTGCGCTCCATCACCATGTGTCATGGCGCTGTCCGCCGCCCCAGCCCGCGCCGCGACCGCGCTCTCCCCGTCCCCAAGCCCGACTCCGCGATCCCCCAAAAACAAAAAGCCCGGACATGCCGGGCTTCTTGATGCTGCAGATGCGAACCGATTACTCGGCCACTTCCTCGGCCACGGCCGGGCGATCGACCAGCTCGACGTACGCCATCGGCGCGTTGTCGCCGGCACGGAAGCCGCACTTGAGGATGCGCAGGTAGCCACCCGGGCGCGCCTGGTAGCGCGGGCCCAGCGTGGTGAACAGGGTGCCGACCGCTTCCTTGTCGCGCAGGCGGGCGAACGCCAGGCGGCGGTTGGCGACGTTGTCGACCTTGGCCAGGGTGATCAGCGGCTCGGCGACGCGGCGCAGTTCCTTGGCCTTCGGCAGGGTGGTCTTGATCAGCTCGTGCTTGATCAGCGACGCCGCCATGTTCTTGAACATCGCTTCGCGGTGGGCGCTGGTGCGGCTGAACTTGCGGCCGGATTTCTGGTGACGCATGGGTTGGGATTCCTATGGAAGAGTGTGACTGTTGGAGATCGCTGTCGCCGTCCTGGCGTTGAAAGTGGACTGCGGATGGTCCGTGCCGGCCGTCCCTGACCGGGCGACGCCGCGGGCTTGGCGACCCGTCGACGTGGTGATGCGGATGAAGCGAACGACACGCGGCCGATGCCTTGCGGCACCGGCCGGATGCGCAAAACTCAGCCGAGCATGCCGTGCTGGGCGACGCCGGCCGGCGGCCAGTTCTCCAGCTTCATGCCGAGCGACAGGCCACGCTGGGCCAGCACTTCCTTGATCTCGGTGAGCGACTTCTTGCCCAGGTTCGGGGTCTTGAGCAGCTCGACTTCGGTCTTCTGGATCAGATCGCCGATGTAGTAGATGCTCTCGGCCTTCAGACAGTTGGCCGAACGCACGGTCAGTTCCAGATCGTCGATCGGACGCAGCAGCACCGGATCCACGCCGTTGCTGGCCGGCTTGGCCGCGCCACGGTCGCGATGGGTGAAGTCGCCGAACACCGACAGCTGGTCGCTGAGGATGTCGGCGGCGGTGCGCACGGCTTCCTCGGCATCGATCGTGCCGTTGGTTTCGATGTCCAGGACCAGCTTGTCCAGGTCGGTACGCTGCTCGACGCGGGCCGATTCGACCGCGTAGGCGACGCGGCGCACCGGCGAGAACGAGGCGTCCAGGACCAGGCGACCGATGGTGCGGGTCTCTTCGTCCGGACGGCGGCGCGCGGCGGCCGGCTGATAGCCGAAGCCACGCTCGATCTTCAGACGCATGTTGATCGCCGTGTCCTTGGTCAGGTGGCAGATCACGTGGTCGTTGTTGAGGATCTCGACGTTGTGGTCGGTCTTGATGTCGGCGGCAGTGACCGTGCCCGGCCCCTGCTTGGACAGCGACAGCGTGGCGCTGTCACCGGTATGCATGCGGATGGCCACGTCCTTGAGGTTCAGCAGGACTTCCAGCACGTCCTCCTGCAGCCCTTCGACCGTGGTGTACTCGTGCAGCACGCCGTCGATCTCGACTTCGGTGATCGCGAAGCCGGGAATCGAGGACAGCAGCACGCGACGCAGGGCGTTGCCCAGCGTATGCCCATACCCGCGCTCCAAGGGCTCGATCACGACCTTGGCGCGGTTGTCGGTAAGGCGTTCGATCTGCGGCCCACGCGGGCGCAGAACCTGGTTGGCGGTAACCGTCATGTTGCGGGTTCTCCTGACGAGCCTCCGTGGACCGGAGGCTCTCCGATGTGATTACTTCGAATACAACTCGACGATCAGCGCTTCGTTGATGTCGGCAGGCAGGTCCGCACGGTCCGGCACGGCCTTGAAGATGCCGCTGAACTTCTTCGAATCGACCTCGACCCACGACGGGTTCAGGTCGTGCGTTTCGGCAACGGTCAGCGCTTCCTGCACGCGAAGCTGCTTCTGCGCCTTTTCCGACAGGGCGATCGCGTCGCCGGCCTTGACCTGGTACGAGGCCAGGTTCACCGACTTGCCGTTGACCAGCACGCCGCGGTGCGACACCAGCTGGCGCGCGGCCGGACGGGTGACGGCGAAGCCCATGCGGTAGACGACGTTGTCCAGGCGGGTTTCCAGCAGCTGCAGCAGGTTCTCGCCGGTGTTGCCCTTCTTGGTCGAGGCCTTCTTGTAGTAGTTGCGGAACTGACGCTCCAGCAGACCGTAGATACGCTTGACCTTCTGCTTCTCGCGCAGCTGGGTGGCGTAGTCGGACAGCTTGCCCTTGCGGGCGGTCGCGCCGTGCTGGCCGGGCTTCTGCTCCAGCTTGCACTTGGAGTCCAGCGCACGCGCCGGGCTCTTGAGGGAAAGATCGGCGCCTTCGCGGCGCGCGAGCTTACAGGTAGGACCGATATAACGAGCCATTTCTTATCGCTCCTTTAGACGCGACGCTTCTTCGGCGGACGGCACCCGTTGTGCGGGATCGGCGTCACGTCGATGATGTTGGTGATCTTGTATCCGACGTTGTTCAACGAACGGACGGCGGACTCGCGACCCGGACCCGGGCCCTTGATGCGCACTTCCAGCGACTTCACGCCGTAGTCGAGCGCAGCGCGCCCGGCCTTCTCGGCGGCCACCTGCGCCGCGAACGGCGTGGACTTGCGCGAACCGCGGAAACCGGCGCCACCGGAGGTCGCCCAGGACAACGCATTGCCCTGACGGTCGGTGATGGTCACGATGGTGTTGTTGAACGAAGCGTGGACGTGGGCGACGCCGTCGGTGACGACGCGCTTGATCTTCTTCTTGGTCTTTGCTGCTGCGGGCTTAGCCATGTCGGTCCCTTACTTCTTGATCGCCTTGCGCGGACCCTTGCGGGTGCGGGCGTTGGTACGGGTGCGCTGACCGCGCAGGGGCAGGCCACGACGGTGACGCAGGCCGCGATAGCAGCCCAGGTCCATCAGTCGCTTGATGGCGATGCCGATTTCGCGACGCAGGTCGCCTTCGACGATGTACTTGCCGACTTCGAGACGCAGGCGCTCGATTTCCGGCTCGGACAGGTCGCGGATCTTGGTGGTCGAGGTCACGCCTGCGGCTTCGCAGACCTTCTTCGAACGGGTACGGCCGATGCCGTAGATGCTTTGCAACCCGACCCAGACGTGCTTCTGGGCTGGCAGGTTGACGCCTGCAATACGCGCCATGACGCGGTTCTCCAACTGAGTGATGGCCCGACGGCGCACCACGGCGCCATCCGGCAGGATGGATCAAAAAGTGAACTTGTAAGTCTAGCAAGGTCTCGGGTTACATGGAAGCCCGCGGAACCGCAAGGTTCCGCAAGCCCGGCATGGGGAGTGTGCCCATGCTCCGGCGCCGGACGTCGTTGGCGAGGCGATGTGTCCACCTTGCCGCCCGCGCTACTCCAGCGCAGGACCACCACGTCTCACCCGCGCACGAGACCGCTGCACGGGCCGCCCTTCAAGTCGGAAGACTGCGCCCGGGAGCCGGGGGCGTCTTCGCGGAAGGATTCAAACAGTATAGCAATCAACCGCGGGCAAAACCGCCGCCGCGCGAGCCGCCCTTGAGGTTGGCCTTCTTCAACAGGCTCTCGTACTGGTGCGACATCAGGTGCGCCTGGATCTGCGCGATGAAGTCCATCACCACCACGACCGCGATCAGCAGCGAGGTGCCGCCGAAGTGGAACGAGGTGCCAAGCTGGGCACGCATCACTTCCGGCAGCAGGCACACGATCACCAGATACACCGAGCCGGCCGCGGTCAGGCGGGTCAGCACGCCGTCGACATAGTCGGCGGTGGCCTTGCCCGGACGGATGCCTGGAATCAGCGCGCCGGACTTCTTCAGGTTGTCCGCGGTTTCCTGCGAGTTGAACACCAGCGCGGTATAGAAGAACGCGAAGCCGATGATCAGCGCGGCGAACACGATCATGTGCACCGGCTCGCCCGGGCCCAGCGCGTTGGCGATGCGCTGCAGCCACATACCGAACGTGCTGTTGGAAGCGGCCTGGCCCGACCACATCGACAGCGTCGCCGGGAAGGCGAGGATGCTCGAGGCGAAGATCGGCGGAATCACGCCGGCCATGTTGAGCTTCAGCGGCAGGAACGAGGTCTGGTTCATGTACGCGTTGCGACCGCCCTGGCGGCGCGCGTAGTTCACCGTGATCCGACGCTGCCCGCGCTCGACGAACACCACGAACAGGGTGAAGGCGAGGATGGTCAGGACGATCAGCAACAGCGAGATGAAGCTCATGTTGCCGTCGCGGTAGGCTTCCACGGTCTGGATCGCCGCCGCCGGCAGGCCAGCGACGATGCCGGCGAAGATGATCAGCGAGACGCCGTTGCCGATGCCGCGCTCGGTCACCTGCTCGCCGACCCACATCAGGAAGATGGTGCCGGCGGTCAACGCGATCACCGCGGTGAGCACGAAGCCCATGCCGGGGGCGTAGACGACCGGCGCGCCGCCCGGTGCAGTCTGGTTCTGCAGCGCCAGGGCGATACTGCCGCCCTGCACCACCGCCAACAGCACCGCGCCGATGCGCGAATACTGGGTGATCTTGCGCCGGCCCGACTCGCCTTCCTTCTGCATCGCCTTCAGCGACGGAAAGATGTGCGTGGCCAGCTGGATCACGATCGACGCCGAGATGTACGGCATCACGTTCAGCGCGAAGATGCTGAAACGGTGCAGGGCGCCGCCCGAGAACATGTTGAACATGTCCACGATGCCGCCGCCCTGCGCCTGCATCAGCGCAAGCATGGCTTCGGGATTGACGCCCGGCACCGGCACGTAGCAGCCGATGCGATAGACGATCAATGCGCCGAGAACGAACAACAGGCGCTGGCGAAGTTCCGTGAACTTGCCGAGCCCGCCGCCGAGGTTACCCATGCCAGCCTGCGCCATCTGCGTGTTACTCCTGCACGCTGCCGCCGGCAGCTTCGATTGCCGCCTTGGCACCGGCGGTCGCCGCAACGCCCTTCAGCACGAACTTCTTGGTCAGTTCGCCCTTCAGGACCACCTTGGCCTTCTTCGCGGTGCTCGGGACCAGCTTCGCGGCGCGCAGCGCAGCGAAATCGATCTCGCCGGCCGGCAGGTTGTCGAGCTGGTAGGACAGCACTTCGGCGGTGTCCTTGGCCATCTTCGAACGGAAGCCGATCTTCGGCAGGCGGCGCTGCATGGGGGTCTGGCCGCCTTCGAAGCCGGCCTTGATCTTGCCGCCGCCCTTGCGCGCGAACGAACCCTTGTGGCCGCGGCCGGCAGTCTTGCCGAGGCCGGAACCGATGCCGCGACCGACGCGGGTACGCTCGGTACGCGCGCCCGGAGCGGGCTTCAGATCATTCAGATGCAAAGTCATGGTCGATTACTCCTCAACCTGGACGAGGTACTGAACCTTGTTGATCAGGCCGCGCACTTGCGGGCTGTCCTTCAGTTCGCGCACATCGTTGAGCTTGTTCAGGCCCAGGGCACGCACCGACAGGCGGTGACGCGACTGGGTACCACGCAGGCCGCGCACCAGGCGCACCTTGACGGTCTTGGTGGATTCATTAGCCATGGGTCAGATCCTCCACCTTCTTGCCGCGCTTGGCCGCGATGCGGGCCGGCGACTGCATGTCTTCCAGGCCGCGCAGGGTGGCGCGCACCAGGTTGATCGGGTTGCGCGAACCGACGGCCTTGGCCAGCACGTTCTTCACGCCCACCGCTTCCAGCACGGCGCGCATCGCGCCGCCGGCGATCACGCCGGTACCTTCCGAGGCCGGCATCATGAACACGCGCGCCGCGCCGTGACCGGACTTCACCGGGTGCCACAGGGTGCCGTTGTTCAGATCGATGTTGAGCATGCCCTTGCGCGCATACTCCATCGACTTCTGGATCGCGACCGGCACTTCGCGCGCCTTGCCGTAACCGAAGCCGATCTTGCCGTTGCCGTCGCCGACCACGGTCAGCGCGGTGAAGGTGAACTGACGACCGCCCTTGACCGTCTTGCTGACGCGGTTGACCGCGACCAACTTCTCGATCATGCCGTCGTCGACTTTCTCTTCGCGGTTGCGGTCGCGATCACGACCCCGCGGTGCACGCTGTTCTTCAGCCATTGTGATGTCCTTGATAGAGGAAAAGATTTACGGCTTCGTTGCCGCTTGTGGTTGTGGTCTGGAGCCGTGTTCCCCGGACGCGCGCAGAAGGCGCGCCAAGGTCCGATGCAGCCCGCATCGGCGGGACGGACGCGGCATCGCCGCGCCCGCAAGGATCAGAACTGCAGGCCGCCTTCGCGCGCGGCGTCGGCCAGCGCCTTGATGCGGCCGTGGTAGCGGTAGCCCGAGCGGTCGAAGGCGACCTTCTCGACGCCCGCGGCCTTGGCGCGCTCGGCGATCAGCTTGCCCACCTTGGCGGCGGCGTCGCTGTTCTTGCCGTTCTTCAGGCCGTCCTTGACGTCGGCCTGCAGGGTGTTCGCCGCGGCGAGGACCTTGGAGCCGTCGGCGGTGAAGACCTGCGCGTACAGGTGCTGGCCGGTGCGCAGCACCGACAGGCGGGCGACGCCGAGCTCGCGGATGTGGGCGCGGGTCGACTTGGCGCGACGCAGGCGGGCGATGTTCTTGTTGATGCTCATGGTATGTGTCCTAGGAAAGCTGAAGGGGAACAGGCTTTTGCAGTGGAGAGTCCGGCCATGGATGGCCGGGCTCCTCGCAGAAGGACCTGCCTTAGGCCTTCTTGGCTTCCTTGCGAATGATGGCTTCACCGGCGTACTTCACACCCTTGCCCTTGTAGGGCTCCGGCGGACGGAAACCGCGGATCTTGGCGGCGACTTCGCCGACGCGCTGCTTGTCGGCGCCCTGCACCAGGATCTCGGTCTGGGTCGGAGCGGCCAGGGTGATGCCTTCCGGCGCGCTGAACACGATCGGGTGCGAGAAACCGAGCGCCAGGCTCAGGTCCTTGCCCTGCATCGTGGCACGGTAGCCGACGCCCACCAGCTCGAGCTTGCGCTCGAAGCCCGCGGACACGCCCTGCACCATGTTCGCCAGGATGGCACGAACCGTGCCGGTGATGGCGATGTGCGACGGATCGTTCGCCGACAGCGTGGCGACACCGTTTTCCTGCTTGATTTCGACGCCGGCCGGCTTCGGCAGCGACAGGGTGCCCTTCGGGCCCTTGACGCTGACCTGATCGGCCTGGACGGTGAGTTCGACGCCCTTCGGGAGGGAGATCGGCTTCTTGGCTACGCGGGACATGTGAGTGCTCCTTCCCTTAGGCCACGAAGCACAGGACTTCGCCACCGACGCCGGCCTGACGGGCCTGCGCATCGGTCATGATGCCCTTGGACGTGGAAATGATGGCAACGCCCAGACCGCCGAGAACCTTCGGCAGCTCGGTCTTGCCGCGATACTGGCGCAGACCCGAACGCGAAACGCGCTTGAGCGTATCGATGACCGGACGGCCCTCGAAATACTTCAGCACGATTTCCAGTTCGGACTTGTTGTTCTCGATCGCGTTGACGCGCAGATCGCTGATGTAGCCTTCGGCCTTCAGCACTTCGGCGATCGCAACCTTGATCTTGGAGGACGGCATCTTCACCGTCGGCTTGCCAACCGCGGCCGCATTCTTGATGCGGACCAGCAGGTCGGCGATGGGATCAGTCATGCTCATGGTGTCTACCTTTGAGTGCACCGATATCCGCTTTCGCGAAAATCTTGTGTGGTGGAGCGGTGGAATGACGCAGGGGGTGAAGCGCGCAACCGCCGGAGGAACCCGCGGCGGCTGCCATACCCGTCCCTGCCGCGAGGCAAGGAGCGGGAGTATACGACAAAAAGTCCGACTTGCGTCGGACTCGTTGTCTGAACGACACGCGGGCGGCTAGACCGCCCTGCCCGGCCCCGCGAACGGGACCGGCGCCGCTGGCATTACCAGCTGGCCTTGCGCAGGCCCGGAACGTCGCCGTTCATGGTCGCCTTGCGCAGCATGTTGCGGCCCAGGCCGAACTTGCCGTAGACGCCACGCGGGCGGCCGGACAGTTCGCAACGGGTCCGCTGGCGGCTCGGCGACGAATCGCGCGGCAGCTTCTGCAGCTTGGTCACGGCCTCGGCCTTCTCGTCGTACGAGGCGGTGCCGGAGGCGATGATCTTCTTCAGCGCATCACGCTTGTCGGCGAACTTCTTCGCCAGCTTCTTGCGCTTGATGTCGCGGTTGACCATGGAGGTCTTTGCCATCTGTAAATCCTCGGGATTCGAGATTGGGGATTTGAGATCTGCGGAACCCGGGCTGGCGGGCCTGACGCCCTTCCATCCCGAATCCCGAATCCCGAATCCCGGCGTCAATCAGTTACGGAACGGGAACTTGAACGCTTCGAGCAGCGCCTTGGCTTCGGCGTCGGTCTTGGCGGTGGTGGTGATGGCGATATCCATACCGCGGATCGCGTCGACGGCGTCGAAGTCGATTTCCGGGAAGATGATCTGCTCCTTCACGCCCATGTTGAAGTTGCCGCGGCCGTCGAACGAACGACCCGAGACACCACGGAAGTCGCGCACGCGCGGCAGCGAGATGTTGATCAGGCGGTCCAGGAACTCGTACATCTTGGCGCGACGCAGCGTGGTCTTGCAGCCGATCGGCCAACCATCGCGGATCTTGAACGACGCCACCGAGATGCGCGACTTGGTCACCACCGGCTTCTGGCCGGAGACCTTGGCCATGTCGGCGACGGCGTTTTCCAGGATCTTCTTGTTCGTCGCCGCCTCGCCCACGCCCATGTTCAGCGTGACCTTGACCAGCTTCGGCACTTCCATCGGATTGGTGTAACCGAACTTCTTCATCAGAGCCGGTACCACTTCTTCCTTGTAGATCTTTTCGAGACGGGAAGTCATTGTGTCATTCCTCAGGCGTCGAGCGCCTCACCGCTGGAGCGGAACACACGCAGTTTGCGTCCATCCTCCAGCACCTTGAAGCCAACGCGGTCGCCCTTGCCCGTGGCCGGGTTGAGGATCGCAACGTTGGAAATATGGATCGACGCTTCGCGCTCGACCACGCCGCCGGCGACGCCCGCCTGCGGGTTCGGCTTGGTGTGGCGCTTGACGATGTTCGCGTTGGAGACGACCACGCGGTCGCCGTCGACGCGGACGACTTCGCCCTGCTTGCCCTTGTCCTTGCCGGTGGTGACGACGACCTGGTCGCCCTTCTTGATACGGTTAGCCATGTGTATGTCCTCCGCTCACAGCACTTCGGGAGCGAGCGAGACGATCTTCATGAACTTCTCGGACCGCAGCTCGCGGGTCACAGGCCCGAAGATGCGCGTGCCGATCGGCTCCTGCTTGTTGTTGAGCAACACCGCGGCGTTGCCGTCGAAGCGGATCAACGAACCGTCCGGACGACGCACACCCTTGCGGGTACGCACGACGACAGCGTCGTAGACTTCGCCCTTCTTGACCTTGCCGCGCGGGATCGCGTCCTTGACGGTGACCTTGATGATGTCGCCAATGTGCGCGTAGCGGCGCTTGGAGCCGCCGAGCACCTTGATGCACATCACTTCCTTGGCACCGGAATTGTCGGCGACGTCGAGGTAGCTCTGCATCTGGATCATGATTCAGATCTCCCTTATTCGGCCGCGCGGGTGACGATTTCCACCACCCGCCAGTTCTTGGTCTTGGACATCGGCGCAATCTCGGTCACGCGCACGACATCGCCTTCGTTGCAGGCGTTGTCGGCGTCGTGGGCGTGGAGCTTGGTCGAGCGCTTGATGTACTTGCCGTACAGCGCATGCTTGACCTGACGCTCCACCAGCACGGTGACGGTCTTGTCCATCTTGTTGCTGACCACACGGCCTTCGACCGTGCGCAGCGTCTTGCTTTCGTTATTGTCGCTCATCGCGGCCATCCTTACTTCGTGCTGCCGAGCAGGTGCTTGACGCGAGCGATCTCGCGGCGCACCCGGCGGGTTTCGTGAGTCTTCGGCAGCTGCCCGGTGACCTGCTGCATGCGCAGGGCGAACTGCTCCTTGCGCAGATCGGTCAGGTGGGCCTTCAGATCGTCGGCCGACTTCTCGCGGAGTTGTTTGATGTCCATCAGCGTACCGTCCGGGTCACGAAGGTGGTGGTCACCGAAAGCTTGGCAGCGGCCAGGCGGAACGCCTCGCGCGCGACATCTTCGCCGACGCCTTCGATTTCATAGATCATGCGACCGGGCTGGATCTGCGCGACCCAGTACTCGACGTTACCCTTACCGGAGCCCATTCGCACTTCGATCGGCTTCTTGGTGATCGGCTTGTCCGGGAACACGCGGATCCACATCTTGCCGCCGCGCTTGACGTAGCGGCTGATCGAGCGGCGCGCCGCTTCGATCTGGCGCGCGGTCAGCTGACCGTGCGCCGTGGCCTTCAGCCCGTACTCGCCGAAGCTGACGGCGTTTCCGCTCCACGCCAGGCCGTCGTTACGACCCTTGTGCATCTTGCGGTATTTGGTTCGCTTGGGTTGCAACATTGCCGTTACCTCGCTTCACGGGCCGGACGCGACGGACGGTCGCCACGGTCGCCGCGATCGTTACGATCGTTGCGCGGGGAATCGTCCTGCTTTTCCTGGCCAACCTGGGAGAAATCGAAGATCTCGCCCTTGTAGATCCAGACCTTGATGCCGATGATGCCGTAGGTCGTCTTGGCTTCGGCGAAGCCGTAGTCGATGTCGGCACGCAGCGTGTGCAGCGGCACGCGGCCCTCGCGGTACCACTCGGAACGGGCGATTTCCGCACCGTTCAGACGGCCGGCGACGTTGACCTTGATGCCCAGGGCACCCAGGCGCATCGCGTTGCCGACCGAGCGCTTCATCGCGCGGCGGAACATGATGCGACGCTCCAGCTGCTGCGCGATCGACTCGGCGACCAGCTGCGCATCCAGCTCCGGCTTGCGCACTTCGGTGACGTTGATGTGGGCGGGGACGCCCATCATCTCGCTCACTTCCTTGCGCAGCTTCTCGATGTCCTCACCGCGCTTGCCGATCACCACGCCCGGACGGGCGGTGTGGATCGTCACGCGCGCGGTCTTGGCCGGACGCTCGATCAGGATCTTGCTGATGCCCGCCTGCGCCAGCTTCTTGCGCAGCATTTCGCGGACCTTGAGGTCGGCTGCCAGGTAACCGGCAAACTCGGCCTTGTTGGCGTACCACTTGGAATTCCAGTCCTTGGCGATACCCAGGCGGATTCCGATCGGATGAACTTTATGACCCATCGTCTTTTCCTTTCCGCTTACTTGGCGGCGCCCACAACCACAGTGATGTGGCTGGTGCGCTTGAGGATGCGGGTACCGCGGCCTTTCGCCCGCGCCATGAAACGCTTCAGGGTCGGACCTTCATCAACCATGATGGTCTTGACCTTCAGCTCGTCGACATCCGCGCCTTGATTGTTCTCGGCATTGGCGATCGCCGACTCCACCACCTTCTTGATCAGGTGGGCAGCCTTCTTGTCCGAGAACTTCAGCAGGTTGACCGCCCGCTCGGCGGAAAGACCGCGCACCTGGTCGGCGACCAGGCGGGCCTTCTGCGGGGAGATGCGCGCGGTGCGCAGGATTGCTTTCGCTTCCATCGTCATCTCTCCTTACCGGCCCGACTTCTTGTCGCCACCGTGACCCTTGAAGGTCCGGGTGACGGCAAATTCGCCGAGCTTGTGGCCGACCATGTTCTCGTTGACCAGCACCGGAACGTGGTTCTTGCCGTTATGCACGGCGATGGTGAAACCCACCATCTCCGGCAGGATCATCGAACGTCGCGACCAGGTCTTGATCGGACGCTTGCTGCCGGCCGCGGCCTCCACCTTCTTGACGAGGTGGTGATCGACGAACGGGCCCTTCTTGAGTGAACGTGCCATGGTCGATTAGCCCCTACGATCGCGGACGATGAATTGTTCGGTGCGCTTGTTATGGCGCGTCTTGTAACCCTTGGTCGGGACACCCCACGGGGTGACCGGATGCGGATTACCCTGACCGGCCTTCGCCTCACCACCACCGTGCGGGTGGTCGACCGGGTTCATGGCCGCACCGCGAACGGTCGGACGCACGCCGCGCCAGCGCTTGGCGCCCGCCTTGCCCAGCTTCTCGAGGTTGTGCTCGTCGTTGCCGACTTCGCCGATGGTGGCGCGGCACTCGGACGGCACCTTGCGCATTTCGCCGGAGCGCAGACGCAGGGTGGCGTAGATGCCTTCACGCGCGACCAGCTGCACCGCGGCGCCGGCGGCACGCGCGATCTGCGCGCCCTTGCCCGGCTTCAGCTCGATCCCGTGGACGGTGGTACCGACCGGGATGTTGCGCAGCGGCAGGGTGTTGCCGGTCTTGATCGGCGCATCCGAACCCGCGATCACCTGGTCGCCGGCCTTCAGGCCCTTTGGCGCGATGATGTAGCGGCGCTCGCCGTCGGCGTAGCACAGCAGGGCGATATGGGCGGTGCGGTTGGGATCGTATTCGATCCGCTCCACGCGCGCCGGGATACCTTCCTTGTTGCGCTTGAAGTCGATGACGCGGTAGTGCTGCTTGTGGCCACCGCCGACGTGGCGGGTGGTGATGCGGCCGTGGTGGTTACGACCACCGGACTTGCTCTGCTTTTCCACCAGTGCAGCGTGCGGGGCGCCCTTGTGCAGATCGGGCGTGACCACGCGCACGGCCGAACGACGGCCTGCGGAGGTGGGCTTGAATTTCATCAATGGCATGGGATGTACCTCAGGCCTTGGCCGTTACGTCGATGGACTGGCCTTCGGCCAGACGCACGTACGCCTTGCGCCAATCGCCGCGACGACCGCTGCGCGAACGGAAGGACTTGTTCTTGCCCTTGACGTTCAACACGTTGACCGACTCGACCTTGACGTCGAACAGCTGCTCGACCGCGGCCTTGACATCGGCCTTGGTGGCTTCGTTCGAAATCTCGAAGACGTACTGATTGGAGAGTTCCTGCAGGCGCGCGGTCTTTTCGGAGACACGCGGAGCGCGCAGCACGCTGAAGATTTTTTCGTTGCTGCTCATGCCAGCCACTCCTCGACCTTCTTGACCGCATCGGCGGTGATCACGACCGTGTCGGCCCCGACCAGCGACACCGGATCCAGGCCCTGCACGTCGCGCACTTCCACGTAGGGAAGGTTGCGGGCGGACAGGTACAGATGCTCGGACGCTTCTTCGGTCACGATCAGCGGGCGCTTGCCCACTTCCAGACCCTTCAGCTTCTCGACCAGGCCCTTGGTCTTGCTGGCCTCGACGTCGAACGCGTCGACGACCATCAGGCGGCCCTGGCGGTTCAGTTCCGAGAGGATCGCGCAGATGGCCGCGCGGTACATCTTGCGGTTGACCTTCTGCTCGAAGCTGCGCGGCTTGGCCGCGAAGGTCACGCCACCGCCGACGAAGATCGGAGCGGTCAGCGCGCCGTGGCGAGCGCCACCGCCCTTCTGCTTCTTCGACTTCTTGGTGGTGCCGTTGACTTCCGAACGCGTCTTCTGCGCCTTGGTGCCGGCGCGGCCGGCGTTGCGATAGGCGACGACGACCTGGTGAACCAGATCCTCGCTGAAATCGCGGCCGAACACGGCGTCGGAGACCGAGACCTTGTTGTTGCTACCCGTGATAACGAGTTCCATCGTCATCTCTCCTTATGCCTTGCTAGCCGGACGCACGATCACGTCGCCACCGGCAGCGCCAGGCACAGCGCCGCGAATGGCGATCAGGCCACGCTCGACGTCGACCTTGACCACTTCCAGATTCTGCGTGCTCTGCTGCACCGCGCCCATGTGGCCGGACATCTTCTTGCCCGGGAAAACGCGACCCGGGGTCTGGCGCTGACCCAGCGAACCCGGCGCGCGATGCGACAGCGAGTTACCGTGGGTGGCATCGCCCATGCGGAAGTTGTGCCGCTTGATGGTGCCCTGGAAGCCCTTACCCTTGGTGACGCCCTGGACGTCGACCTTCTGGCCGACGGCGAAGATGTCCGCCTTGATTTCGCCGCCGACGGCGAACTCGCCCAGCTGCGCGTCCTCGACGCGGAACTCCCACAGGCCGCGACCCGCTTCGACCTTCGCCTTGGCGAAATGGCCGGACGCCGGCTTGTTGACCAGCGCGGCGCGACGGGCGCCCACGGTGATCTGCACGGCGCTGTAGCCGTCGGCTTCGACGGTCTTGAGCTGGGTGATGCGGTTCGGGGTCGCTTCGATCAGGGTGACCGGGATGGAGCGGCCGTCTTCGGTGAAGACGCGGCTCATGCCGGCCTTGCGGCCCACGAAGCCCAACGAATACTTCTTCGTCATGGTCGTAGTCCTCAGGTCAACTTGATCTGGACATCGACGCCAGCCGCGAGCTCGAGCTTCATCAGCGCGTCCACGGTCTTGTCGTTGGGGTCGACGATGTCGAGCACGCGCTTGTGCGTGCGGGTCTCGTACTGGTCACGCGCGTCCTTGTCGACGTGCGGGGAAACGAGGATGGTGTAGCGTTCGATCTTGGTCGGCAGCGGGATCGGGCCACGCACTTGCGCGCCGGTCCGCTTGGCCGTCTCGACGATCTCGCTGGCCGAACGGTCGATCAAACGATGATCGAACGCCTTCAGCCGAATCCGGATCTTTTGGTCCGCCATGACGGTGGGTTCCTTCGTTAAAAGAGCGACGGGCAAGGCCTCTGGGATACCTGCCCCGGTTGTTTCCTGATGTCGTACCGCAGAGCATCCGGCTCGGCGGGGGCATTCCTCCGCCCCAAAAACTGGGGCAGACCAGTCGACCCGGCCTGCCCAGACGGAAAAGTATAATGCGCAGCTAGAGCAGCGTCAACAACCCGGGGCTGTTGAGTGCTCCATGCGACGCGACCTTCCCGGTCCTGCGAACACGAGCGGCGTCCTGCCTCTCTTTTCGCTGTCTTACCGGCGCCCTACCCAGGAACGCCGAGCCGCGCATTATAGCGACGACTTCACGCCTCCGCAACACCTCGCGCTAACAAATCGCCAGAACGTTCGCATGCCCGGAAACGACGAAGGGCCGGCTTGCGCCGACCCTTCGCGATGCCGGCGACCGAGGTCGCTGGCGATTCCAGCCGGCGGCCTGCGCCGCCGGAGGGCATTACTTGATGATCTTGGCCACCACGCCGGCGCCGACGGTGCGGCCGCCCTCGCGGATCGCGAAGCGCAGGCCTTCGTCCATCGCCACCGGGTTGATCAGCGTCACCACCATCTTGACGTTGTCGCCCGGCATCACCATTTCCACGCCTTCCGGCAGTTGCACCGCACCGGTGATGTCGGTGGTGCGGAAGTAGAACTGCGGACGGTAGCCCTTGAAGAACGGGGTGTGACGGCCGCCCTCGTCCTTCGACAGCACGTAC
>NZ_NKUH01000063.1:0-41203 GCF_009192895.1 Xanthomonas sp. LMG 12460
CAGGTCGACGTCGACCTGTTCGTGGACACGCTGGGCAACGTGCCGGCGGACCTGATGAACGTCAGCTACCTGATGCTCAAGCCGTTCCGCCTGAACCTGCAGAAGTACGTCGGCCTGCTCGACATCCTCGACGATCCGCGGGCGCTGGAGGACTTCCTGCGCATGGAGAAATGGATCTTCGATTCGCCGGATCTGGCCGGCGAGACCTTCCGCGAGTTCGTCAAGCAGTTCTATCAGGACAACGCGCTGATGCACGGGCGCGCGCACATCGGTGCGCACACGGTGGACCTGGGTCGGGTCACCATGCCGGTGCTCAACGTCTATGCCGAGCAGGACCACCTGGTGCCGCCGGACGCGTCGCGGGCGCTGCGCGGCGTGGTCGGCAGCCGCGACTACGCCGAACTGAGTTTCCGCGGCGGCCATATCGGTATCTACGTCTCCGGCCGCGCCCAACGCGAAGTGCCGGCGGCGCTGCATCAGTGGCTGGCCGAGCGCGATGGCGGGCACTGAGCGCCAGCGGCGACGCGTCGTGCCGCCAGGGGCGCGTCTTGCTGGCGTCGTCTTGGCGGTGGCGCTGGCCTGCCTGAGCGTGGAGCGCGGCATCGCTGCGCCTGCGGCCGCGGCCGACCGTGAAATCCGCGGACTGCTGGCGGCGTTGCAGTCCTCGCCGTGCCGGTTCCAACGCAACGGGACCTGGTACTCCGGTCGCGAGGCCGAGGCGCATCTGCAGCGCAAGTATGCGGCACTGCGTTCGCGCGACCTAGTGGACAGCGCCGAGCAGTTCATCGCGCGAGGCGCCAGCCGCAGCAGCGTCAGCGGAAGCGCCTACCGTGTCGCCTGTCCTGGCCGGCCGGAGCAGGAGGCGGCGGCCTGGTTCGAGCAACAATTGGCGGCATTGCGCCGTCACGCCGCGCCCGCGCCGGCGCGCGTAGAGTGAGCCGGCCGCCGTCGCTGGAGCCGCTGCCATGTCGCAACCCCGTTCGCTGTCGCGCTCGTTGAACGACCGCATGATCGCGGGCGTGATGGGCGGGATCGCCCACCGCTTCGGCTGGAATGCAACTCTGCTGCGGGTGCTGTACGTGGTCGGGTCGATCGTCTCGGCCGCCTTCCCCGGCATCCTGGTCTATCTGATCCTGTGGCTGCTGATTCCCAACGAAGCCGATTGACGCGGCCGCTGTCGCGGGTCTGGCGCCGTGCCGGCATCGCCGTCGGCGTTCTCTGGACCTCGCCGAACACTGTCCTGGGCATGCTCGTCGGGACCATCGCGCTGGCCTTCGGTGCGCGCCTGCGCTTCAGCCGACGCGAACTGGCGCTGGTGTTCGAACGCGTGCCGATGCGGCCACGCGGGGCGATGACGCTGGGCAACGTGATCCTGCTCAGCGCAGACGATCTGGACGTGGCCTGCGCCACCTACGAACACGCTGCCGGTCGCTGCCGGCATCCTGCGGTACGGCTCGGCGACCACGAACGTGCGCACGTGCTGCAGTACATGCTGCTCGGGCCGCTGTTCCTGCCGGTGTACCTGGCCTGCGGCGGGGTCAGCGTGCGCAATCCATTGGAACGCGCCGCCGATCGCTATGCGCTGTACGGTCGGGGTTGGTGGCCGGGGACGGGTTGAACGCGTGGCGTCCGCAAACCGCTGCTTTCGCAATGCACGACGTTGCCGCGCAGGAGCGGCTTCAGCCGCGACGGGCGTTCCCGGGAACGCCCCGGTCGCGGCTGAAGCCACTCGTACGGATGTACCAGTGGCGCGTGTTGGTGGCTCGGGTCAGTCGAGCCGGGAAAAACCGAACAGGCGCTTGAGCGGGTGCGCATGCCGCTCGATCTGGGCGCGCAGCAGGCCGGCGCCGATCATGCTGTAGGTGATGCCGTTGCCGCCGTAGGCCATGGCGAACTGCACGCGCGGGCCGTGCTGCGGGTGCGGGCCGAAGAACGGCAGGCCGTCCTCGGTCTCGGCGAAGGTGCCGGCCCAGGCGAAGGTCGGCTGCAGCTCCAGTCCCGGCATCACCTTGGCGATCTTGCGCGACAGCGTGCGCGCCTTGCTGTCCACGCGCGCGTCGCGGCGCGCCGGCACGTCCACGCTGTCGTCCTCGCCGCCGGCGACGATGCGGCCGTTGCCGGTGCTGCGCAGGTACAGATACGGCCGCGCACTTTCCCAGATCATGGTGTCGCGCAATGGGCCGAGGACGGAGGGCTCTAGCGGGTCGCTGACGAAGGCATAGCTGCTGCGGTTGCGGGCCACGCGTTGATCCAGCCAGTGTTGGTTGGCGTAGCCGGCGGCCATCACCACATGGCCGGCGCGCACCTGCGCGCCCTGATCGGTGTGCAGAGTCACGCCGCGGCCAGTGACCACGATCCGCGCGATGCGGGTGCGGTCGTAGACGCCGACGCCGCGTCGGAAGGCGCGGCCGAGCAGGCGATAGGTGAGGCGGTACGGATCCACCCGTGCCGCCTGGTGGCTGAGGATCGCGCCGTGCGCCTGCAGGCCGTAGTCCGCGTCCAGCGTCTGCGCGTCCAGCCATTCCACGTCCAGGCCGTGTCGCGCGCGCACTTCCAGCTCTTCCAGCAGCACCCGCACGTGGCGGCGTTTGCTGGCGTAGTACAGGCTGTCGTTCCAGCCGAAGTCGACATCGCGCAGCGGCCGGACCAGGTCGCGCAACTGCTCCAGCGCCTGCGCGCAGGCGCCGTAGGCGAGGGCGGCGGCAGGTTCGCCATAGCGCTTGGCCAGATCGATCAGATGGGTGTCGATCTCGTACTGCAGCAGGGCGGTGCTGGCCGCGGTGCTGCCCCAGCCGATGTCGCGCTGCTCCAGGACCGTCACCGCATGCCCGTGCGCGCTCAGTTCCTCGGCGATCAAGGCGCCGGTGATGCCGCCGCCGACGACCGCGACATCGCAGCGCACGTCGTCGCGCAGCTGCGGAAAGCTCTGCATCAGGCCGTTGCGGACCGACCAGAAGGGATAACCGCTCTTGAGATCCATGACGCCCCGGCGCAGAAAGGATGTGCGACTTAGGCGCAGGTCCGGTTAAGTCCGCGTGAGCCGCCGCGGACGTCATGTTCGGGCAAACAGCCGCGATTAATCTCGGTGCAGAAGTCCCTCACATGGCGCTGTGTATGGTGCGCGCCAGTTCCACGAATTCCCTGCAGAGGAAGCGTCATGTCGGTCGTTCTGTATATCGGTGGCAGCAAGGACGGAGAGAAGGGCGTCGTGCCCTACGGGTTCCGCAAGTCCATGAAGGAAACCGAGGCAGGCCCGGAGATCTATGTCGAGCGCGTGCTGGCATTGAGCGATCGGCAGGTGCGGATCATGGCGCTGGAGTCGCTGCAGGACGATATCGTGGTAGAACGCTTGCACAGGTATTATTCGCGTTGACGCCGGCGTGCGAACCCCGGTGTGGCCGCTCGCCTAGGCGGGCCAGCGACGGTTCGCATCGACCTGCCACCGACCATGCCCGCACCAGAAACCAGCAACACCTCGGCGCCGCCGACGACCGTCGACCCGAACGCCCCCACCGACATGTCCAACCAGCGCAGCGATATTTTCTTCGCTGCGGTGCAGACCACGCGCATGCCGATGATCGTGACCGATCCGCGGCAGCCGGACAATCCGATCATCTTCGTCAACCGCGCGTTCCTGGAAATGACCGGTTACGGTCGCGAGGAATTGATCGGCAATAACTGCCGCTTCCTGCAGGGGCCGGACACCGATCGCGAGACGGTGCGCAGCGTCCGCGATGCGATCAAGTCGCATGACGAAGTGGCGGTCGAGATCCTCAACTACCGCAAGGACGGTTCCAGCTTCTGGAACGCGCTGTATATCTCTCCGGTGTATGACGACCGTGGCGAGCTGGTGTATTTCTTCGGTTCGCAGCTGGACGTGAGCCGCCGCCGCGATGCCGAGGACGCGCTGCGCCAGGCGCAGAAGATGGAGGCGCTGGGCCAGCTCACCGGCGGCATCGCGCACGACTTCAACAACCTGCTGCAGGTCATGTCCGGGTATCTGGAACTGATCGAGCACGCGGTCGAGAGCGACCCGCTGAATCCGTCGCTGCTGCGCAAGAGCGTGGACCGCGCACGCGATGCGGCTGGTCAGGCCGCACGCCTGACCCAGCAGCTGCTGGCGTTCGCGCGCAAGCAGAAGCTGGAAGGACGCGTGCTCAATCTCAATGCCCTGGTGGCCGGGATGAGCGATGTGGCCGAGCGCACGCTGGGCGACGGCATCGCGTTCTCGCTGGAACTGTCGCCGGACCTGCGCAACTGCCGGATCGACCCGACACAGGCCGAAGTGGCGCTGCTCAACATCCTGATCAATGCGCGCGATGCGATGGCCGACCAGGCGGCGCCGCGTCTGGTGATCCAGACCCGCAACGTCTCGGTGCGCGCGGACGAACCCACCACCTACGACAACCTGCTGCCTGGCCACTACGTGTGCGTGTCGATCACCGACAACGGCAGCGGCATGCCGCCGGAGGTGCTGGCGCGCGTGCTGGATCCGTTCTTCACCACCAAGGAAGAGGGCAAGGGCACCGGCCTGGGTCTGTCCATGGTCTACGGCTTCGCCAAGCAGTCCGGCGGTGCGGTGCGCCTGTATTCGGAGGAGGGCCACGGCACCACCGTGCGCCTGTACTTCCCGATCGACGACAACGTCGAGAACATGGCCCCGCGCGATTCGCGCACGCGCCGTCCGTTCGATCGCCAAGGCGACGAGACCATCCTGATCGTCGAGGACCGGCCGGACATCGCCGAACTGGCGCGGCTGTTCCTGGGCGACCAGGGCTATGCCACGCACGTGGTGTACAACGCGCGCGAGGCGCTGGAGCTGCTCGACACCGGCGTGCACGTGGACCTGCTGTATTCGGACCTGATCATGCCCGGCGGCCTCAACGGGGTGATGCTGGCGCGCGAGGCGCGGCGGCGCCGGCCCAAGATCAAGGTGCTGCTGACCACCGGCTATGCCGAGTCCTCGATCGAGCGTACCGATGCCGGCGGCAACGAGTTCGAGGTGCTGGCCAAGCCGTACAACCGCCAGGAACTGATCCGCAAGGTGCGCATGGTGCTGGACGGGCCGAACGGCGTCACCTGACGCCGCCAGCTTGGCGCGCGCCTGTCAACGGGTTCCCCGGCGGCGCGCGCACTGCGAAAATGCGGGTTTTCCGCAAGGCGGCTTCGGCCGGACGCAATGCACGACACTCAGCTCGCCCAGCAGATCGCCAACACCATCGCCGCCGAGATCGGCGCGCAGCCGGCGCAGGCGCGCGCCGCCATCGCCTTGCTCGACGAGGGTGCCAGCGTCCCGTTCATCGCACGCTACCGCAAGGAAGTCACCGGCGGGCTCGACGACACCCAGT
The DNA here is from genome assembly GCF_009192895.1 of Xanthomonas sp. LMG 12460. NCBI lineage: Bacteria > Pseudomonadati > Pseudomonadota > Gammaproteobacteria > Lysobacterales > Lysobacteraceae > Xanthomonas > Xanthomonas sp. LMG 12460. The sequence continues at coordinate 5,349 of NZ_NKUH01000063.1, forward strand.
TGCGCAACCTGGAAGTGCGCCTGACCTATCTGCGCGAACTGGAAGAGCGCCGCGCCGCGGTGCTCGCCAGCATCGCCGAGCAGGGCAAGCTCAGCGACGAACTGCGTGCGGAGATCGTCGCAGCCGACACCAAGTCGCGACTGGAAGACCTGTACCTGCCGTACAAGCCCAAGCGGCGCACGCGCGCGCAGATCGCCCGCGAGGCCGGGCTGGAACCGCTCGCCGACGGCCTGCTGGCCGATCCGAGCCAGGTGCCGGAAACCTTCGCCGCCGGCTTCGTCGATGCCGACAAGGGTGTGGCCGACGTCAAGGCCGCGCTGGAAGGCGCGCGCGCAATCCTGATGGAGCGCTGGGGCGAGGATGCCGCACTGGTCGGCGAACTGCGCACCTGGCTGGGCGAGGTGGGCGTCATCCGCGCCCGCGTGGCCGAGGGCAAGGAGCAGGAAGGCGCCAAGTACCGCGACTACTTCGATTACGCCGAAGCACTAGCCAAGATTCCTTCGCACCGATTGCTGGCTCTGTTCCGCGCGCGTCGCGAGGAGATCGTGTATCTGGAGCTGGATCCCGGCAGCGAGGCCGAAGCCGGCCACCAGTACGCCGAAGGCCGCGTCGCGCTGCGCGCCGGCATCGCCAACCAGGGCCGCCCGGGCGACCGCTGGCTGCTGGATGCCTGTCGTCTGACCTGGCGTGCCAAGCTGCACATGCACCTGTTGCTGGATTTGTTCAACCAGGCGCGCGAAAAGGCCGAGGCCGAGGCGATCGCGGTGTTCGGCGACAACCTGCAGGATCTGATGCTGGCGGCGCCGGCCGGGCCGCGCGTGACCCTGGGCCTGGACCCGGGCATCCGCACCGGCTGCAAGATCGCGGTGGTCGACGCCACCGGCAAGCTGCTGGCCACCGACACCATCTATCCGCACGAGCCGCGCCGGCAGTGGGACCAGTCGCTGCACACGCTGCGGCAGCTGTGCACGCAGCACGGCGTCGAACTGATCGCGATCGGCAACGGCACCGCCAGCCGCGAGACCGACAAGCTGGCCGCGGACCTGATCAAGCAGAACCCGCAGCTGAAGCTGGAAAAGATCGTGGTCAGCGAAGCCGGCGCCTCGGTGTATTCGGCGTCCGAGTTCGCCGCCAAGGAGTTCCCGCAGCTCGACGTGTCGCTGCGCGGCGCGGTGTCGATCGCGCGGCGCCTGCAGGATCCGCTGGCGGAACTGGTCAAGATCGAGCCCAAGGCGATCGGCGTGGGCCAGTACCAGCACGACGTCGACCAGTACCGCCTGGCGCGGGCGCTGGACGCCAGGGTGGAGGATTGCGTGAACGCGGTCGGCGTGTACGTCAACACCGCCTCGGCGGCGCTGCTGTCGCGCGTGTCCGGGCTGTCGTCGAGCGTGGCCGAGAACATCGTGCGCCACCGCGACGACAACGGCCCGTTCAAGCGCCGCAAGGACCTGCTCAAGGTGCCGCGGCTGGGCGACAAGACGTTCGAACAATGCGCCGGCTTCCTGCGCATCGCCGATGGCGAGGAGCCGCTGGACGCTTCGGCGGTGCACCCGGAAGCCTATCCGGTGGTCGAGCGCATCGTCGGTGCCACCGGCAAGCCGATCAAGGCGCTGATCGGCGATGGCGGTTTCCTGCGCGGACTCAAGCCGGACCAGTTCACCGACGAGAAGTTCGGCCTGCCGACGGTGCGCGACATCCTCAAGGAACTGGAAAAGCCGGGCCGCGACCCGCGCCCGGAGTTCAAGGCGGCGCGCTTCGCCGACGGCGTGGAGGACATCAAGGACCTCAAGCCGGGCATGGTGCTGGAAGGCGTGGTCAGCAACGTCGCCGCCTTCGGCGCGTTCGTCGACATCGGCGTGCACCAGGATGGCCTGGTGCACATCTCCGCGCTCTCGGACAGCTACGTCAAGGATCCGCGCGACGTGGTCAAGGCCGGCGACATCGTCAAGGTCAAGGTGCTGGAAGTGGACGTGGCGCGCAAGCGCATCGCGCTGACCCGGCGCCTGGACGACACGCCGGCGCCGGCGCGTCCGGCCGACCGCGACCGCGACGCACGTGGCGCCGGCGGCCCGCCGCGGCGCGAGCGCGACGGGCGTGGCAATGCGGGCGGCGGCAATGCCAAGCCGCGGCCGGCTGCCGCGGCGCCGGTCAACAGCGCGCTGGCCGACGCGTTCGCGCGCGCCAAGCGCAGCTGAGGTTCCAGCAGAAAAAATCCGGCGCGCTCGCGCCGGTGCATCCAGTGCCGGCCACACGGTGCGGCCGCGCAGCGCCGACTCAGGCCGATTCGGCGCTTTGGCTCTGGTCGGTGGCGAGCGCGGCCGGTACCGGCGCCACCAGCGATGCGGCCAGCCCGAGCAGCTTGACCGGATCCACCGGCTTGCCCAGGTGCGCGTCGAAGCCGGCCTCCAGGGCCAGCGCGCGATCCTCGCTGCGCACGTAGGCGGTCAGCGCGATGGCCGGGATGCGGCTGGCTGCGCCGGCACCACGGGCGCGGATGCTGCGGATCAGGCTGTGGCCGTCGCGGCGCGGCATGCCGACGTCGCTGACCAGCAGCGCATACGGCCGTTCGCGCAGCAGCGCTTCGGCATCGTCGGCGCAGACCGCGGCCTCGACCACGGCACCGGCTTCCTGCAGGAAGCGCTGGGTGACGCCCCGAGAATCCATGTCGTCGTCCACCACCAGCACGCGCACGCCATCCAGGCGAATGCCGTCGCGCCGCAGCATGCCGCCGGACAGCGCGACGTCGTTGCCACGGCGGATCGGATCCAGGCTCTGCACGTCGTTGCGCGGCAGTAGCAGGGTGAAAGTTGCGCCGAGGCCGACGCCGTCGCTGCTGACCGACAACTGTCCCTGATGCAGTTCGGCCAGCTGCTTGGCGATCGCCAGGCCCAGGCCGAGGCCGCCGGCGCTGCGCGTGCTGCTCGCGTCGGCCTGGCGGAAGCGGTCGAACACGTGCGGCAGGAACGCCGGGTCGATGCCGATGCCGGTATCGCCGACGGCGATGCGGACGTGGGTGCTGGTGCTGTCCAGGGTCACCGTGACCGTGCCGGCGCTGGGGGTGAACTTGATGGCGTTGCCGATCAGATTGGTCAGCACCTGCTGCAGCCGCACCCGATCGCCCAGATAGGGCAGGGCGGTCGCTTCGTCGGCGACCAGCACGATGTCGATGCCCTTGTTCTGCGCGCCGGGGCGCGCCGCATCGATGGTCTCGCTGAGCAGTGCGCGCAGGTCCAGCTCGCCGGCCTCCAGGCGGACCTTGCCGGACAGGATGGCGCTCATGTCCAACAGGTCGTCGATGATCTGCGCCTGCGAATGCGCGCTGCGCTCGATCACCTCCAGGCCCTTGGTCAGGTCCTTCTGGCGCACCGCATCGTCCTGCATCAGCCGCGACCAGCCCAGGATCGCGTTCAGCGGCGTGCGCAGCTCGTGGCTGAGCGTGGCCAGGAACTCGTCCTTCATGCGGCTGGCGCGTTCGGCCTCGCTGCGCGCGCTCTGCTCGGCGGCGAGCAGTTGCTGCAGGCGCAGGTCGGTGCCGCGGCGCTCGATGATGATGCCTGCCAGGTGCGAGGCGGAGCGCGCAAGATCCTGTTCGTGCGGGTTGGGGTAGTGCACGAACGGGTAGTACAGCGCGACCACGCCCAGCACTTCGCCGTTGCTGGCCAGGATCGGCGTCGAGCAGCAGGCGACGATGTCCGCCTCCAGGGCGGTCGCCAGATACGCCTGCCAATGCGGGTTCACCCGCACGTCGCTGCACAGCACCTGCCGGCGCAGATAGGCGGCGCGCCCGCAGCAGCCGGTGTTGGGGTCGATCGGCAGGCGCTGCACCGCCTTGCGGAAGGCGGGCGGCATGCTCGGCGCGGCGCCTTCCAGCAGGCACTGGCGGTGCTCGTCGACCAGCATGATGGTGCAGCGCAGGCCGACATCGCTCTGCGACTCGATGCCGCGCGCGATCGCCTCCAGCACCGTGCTCAGCGGCTTGCCGGTGGTGATCATCTCCAGCGCCGCACGCTCGGCGGTGGTGGCATTCTCGATGCGCTTGCGCTCGGCGATGTCCAGCAGCGAGCCGATGAAGCCCAGGAACTGGCCGGACGAACTGAAGCGCGGCGTGGCGGTGTCCACGCACCAGCGGTACTCGCCGTCGTGGCGGCGCAGGCGGTATTCCACGGTGTAGGCGCGGCGGTCGGCGCAGGCGCGCGCGAGGGTACGGCCGACCGTGGCCAGGTCGTCGGCATGGATCATTTCCTGCCAGCCGCTGCCCAGCGCCTCCTGCTCGCTCTGCCCGGTGAACAGATACCACTGGCGGCTGATGTATTCGCAGTCGCCGTCGGCATTGGACATCCAGATCATCACCGGCGCGTTGTCGCACAGCTGGCGGAAGCGCAGTTCGCTTTCCTGCAGGCGCTGCTCGACCAGACGGCGGTCGTGGATGTCGGTGTTGGTGCCGATCCAGCGCACGATGCGGCCGCTGTCGTCGCGGATCGGCAGGGCGCGGCCGAGATGCCAGCGGTACTCGCCGTCGTGGCGGCGCAGCGGGTACTCGATCTCGTACGGCTTGCCGCTGCGCAGCGCTTCCGGCCACACCTCCATCACCCGCGCCAGGCCTTCCTCGGTGTGCACATGGCGCCAGCTGTCGTAGCCGGCCTCGCCGACCGGCAGCCCGGTGTACTCGTACCAGCGGCGGTTGAAGTAGTCGACGTGGCCGTCGGGCATGGCGGTGAACACGATCTGCGGCATCGCATCGGCCAGTTCGCTCAGGCGCGCGGCACTGCTGGCCAGTGCGCTTTGCGCGCCCGCGCGTTGCATCGATTCCCAGCAGCGCGCCGCCACCAGCCGCACCAGCTCGATCTCGGCCGAGGTCCACACGCGCGGCTGGGCCTGGTGCACGCCGATCGCGGCCACCAGGCGGCCGGCCTTGTGCAGCGGTGCGGTCAGCACGGCGCGCATGCCTAGACGACGGTAGTTCTGGTCGTCCAGGCGCATCGGCGGCTGGTGGGTCTCGGTGTCCTGCACCACCCACGGCCGGTTTTCGCGCATGCAGTCCAGCAGGTCGCTGCCGAAATCGCTGAAGCGCGAGCGCCCGGTCAGGTGCGAGGCGCCGTCGACGTAGTCGGCGCGCACGTCGAACTCGTCCTCGTCGGCCTCGACGATCGCGTAGGCGCAGCGATTGGCGCCGAGGTGCTGGCCGAGCAGGGCGGCACCGGTCTCGCAGATGGCTTCGGTGCTGTGCAGGTTCTGCAGGGTGTCCTCGAGCATCAGCAGGAAGCTGTCGTGCGCCTGCGCGCGCGCCTGTTCGGTGCGGTCGATGCCATGCACCAGGATTCCGCTGACCCGGCCCTCGGCGTCGTGCATCGGCTGGTACACGCATTCCAGCGTGGTGTCCGAGGTCGCTTCGTGCGGACTGCGGCACAGCTGGAAGGTCATCGACTCGTCGATGAACGGCACGCCGCTGGTGCGGACGTTGTCGAGCAGGCCAATGACGCCCTGTTGCTGGATTTCGGGGATGGCCTCGGTCAGTGGCCGGCCGACCACCTCGCGCGGTCCGACCAGCTGCTGGTAGCGCCGGTTGACGGTCTCGATCACGTAATCCGGGCCGCGCAGGATCGCCAGCGCCGCCGGCGACTGCTCGAAGGCATCGGCCATCTGCGCACGTTGCGCGTCCAGCGCCTTCAGCAGCGTGTCGCGTTCGCGCGCCAGGGTGATCCGCGCCGTGTCCTCGGTGCACACGCACAGCACGCCGGCGATGCGGCCCTCGTCGTCGAACAGCGGGCTGTAGGAGAAGGTGAAATACACCTGCTCGCCGTAGCCGTTGCGCATCATCGTCAACGGAATATGTTCGTTCCAGGTCGATTCGCCGCTGGCCATCACCTGGTCGGCCTGCGCCCGCACCTCGGGCCAGACGTCCGGCCATACCTCTTCCATCGGCCGCGCGAACCCTTGCGGGTGTCGCAACCCGAGGATCGGCACGTAGGCGTCGTTGTACAGGTTGAACTGGCGCTCGCCCCAGCGCACCGCCATCGGGAACCGCGAGTTCAGGCAGATCGACAGTGCGGTGAGCAGGCTCCGCGGCCAGTGCTCCATCGGGCCCAGTTCGTGCTCACGCCAATCGATGGCGCGCAGCAAGGCCCCCGTGGCGCTGCCGGCGGGAAACCGGACAGGAGGCGGCGAACAGTCCTTGACGTTGATGGCGGAGTTCCTCGAAGCGTTCCCGCCAGGCGGCGGGCTTACGACCGAAGATTCTCAGGGGCGTGCGGTCGTCTTGGCGTGAGCGTCCTGCAACGCCTTGATCAGCTGCTCGGACAGGTAGGGCTTGGTCAGCACCACGCCGGCGGCGAAACCGGGAGGGAGCGCGTCGGCGGCCACGCCGGTGGCCAGTACGAAGGGGGTGCCACGCTCGCTCAGCGCCCGGGCGACCGGTTCGCTGGTCTCGCCGGCGGAGAGGCGGAAGTCGAGCACCGCCCGGTCCGGGCGCTCGCTGTCGATCAGCGCAAGGGCCTGCTGCACGGATGCGGCGATGCCGACCACCTCGGCACCGGCCTGGGCAAGCTGCAACTCCAGCAGCGTGGCGTTCATTTCGTCGTTCTCGACCACCAGGATACGCAGGCCCCGCAATGCCGACATCGCTTGCTCGTTAAGGTTTGGGAACGGAAAGTATAGCGGGACCGTCACTGCCACCGCCTAGACAAACGCGCGCAGGAAGATGAAGCGTTTACCTGTGATCGACGTCGACGCGCGCCGCGGCGGTCACGCAAAAAACAAACGGCAGCCGAAGCTGCCGTCAGTCCTGGTGCCGAAGGTGGGACTCGAACCCACACGCTTTTAAGGGCGGCGGATTTTGAGTCCGCTGCGTCTACCGATTCCGCCACTTCGGCGCGGCCGCGGAGTATAGCCGACAGTTCGGCCGCGCCGCCAGCGCATCTGCATTTGCCGTCGTTGGAGGAGGCGGGGGGAATGGCAGTGGCCATGGGTACTTCCCGAGCACATCTCTATATGTGGGTCGCACGTTAGGCGAAGCATTCGGTTCCTGCCGACCGCGCAAGGGGCGCGCAAATCCACCCGTTGTGCCGATATCGGCAATCATCGACACGAGTGGCGGAGGGCTGCGGAGGCGGATTGGCGCCGTGTGCGGCGAGTTCCGCAGGTCGCCTCCATCGTTGGACGTGAGGCGCAGACGTCGCGCAATGCAGGCGTGCGCGCGGATGCAGCCGGTCGTTGCGAGGGCGTGTGCGGCGTCGCGAACGTTCCGAAAAAAACGCTTGCGTGTGCCGATCACGATCGTTAATATTCCGCTCCTCGCAGCACGTGGGGCCATAGCTCAGCTGGGAGAGCGCTTGCATGGCATGCAAGAGGTCGCCGGTTCGATCCCGGCTGGCTCCACCAACTTTTCGGACATAGGCCGTCCGCAAAGGCGACATCGTTACACAGCGTCCCCATCGTCTAGAGGCCTAGGACATCACCCTTTCACGGTGGCGACCGGGGTTCGAATCCCCGTGGGGACGCCATTTTTCGCAGGAATTCCTCGCGCGCATCCGGGTTCGGCTCTGCCGAACGCACTTAGTGCGGGGTTTGTACATCGGAAGAAAGTCGGGTAAGATTCCGCTTCTGCCAGTACACGTGGGGCCATAGCTCAGCTGGGAGAGCGCTTGCATGGCATGCAAGAGGTCGCCGGTTCGATCCCGGCTGGCTCCACCAACTTTTCGGACATAGGCCGTCCGCAAAGCAACATCGTTATCCGCGTCCCCATCGTCTAGAGGCCTAGGACATCACCCTTTCACGGTGGCGACCGGGGTTCGAATCCCCGTGGGGACGCCACTTTCGAAAACACCCGGCACTGCCGGGTGTTTTTTTATGCGTGCGGTGGCTGCGAGATGCGGCAAGCATGCGCTGGAAGCCGGGTGGATCGCTGGCTTCTTCGAGCGAGTGGTGCTGCTGTTCTTTTCATGCCTGCATCCGGGGTGTGCGAAGCGGCGCCCGTACCCTCACCCCAACCCCTCTCCCGAGGGGAGAGGGGCTTTGGCTGCTCCCTTCTCCCTCCGGGAGAAGGTGCCCCGTAGGGGCGGATGAGGGTCCGGGCGTCGCCTCGCATGGGCAGATTGGTGCAGGCGCTGCGCGCCCCGTACCCTCACCCCAACCCCTCTCCCGGTGGGAGAGGGGCTTTTGGTTCCTTCTCCCTTAGGGACAGTGGGGCTGTTGCTGCATCGATGAGGGGCTAGCGCTGCGCCAGTTCAATGCAGCAGCCGGCGGATCTGCAGGATCGCCTGCGGCGTGCGTTGCACGCTGTGCCCGGAAACGATCACCGTTTCCGAGGCGGCGCCGGGCAGGTGGGCGCTCCAGTACGGCACGATGCCGTCGCTGGACTGCGCCAGCGGCACGCGCGGATCCTCCTGCCCGATGATGGAGTGATAGGTCACCTGTGGTGAGATCGGCAACTGCGCCGCGGCGAGGATGAAAGGGTCGTGGTCGCTGAGGCTGTCGATGCTGTTGGGCAGCCCGTCGAGCATGTTCTTGCCCGCGATGTCCTGGAACTGGTCGAGCACGCGCCGTGGCAGGCCGATCACGGCGCGTGCCAGTTCGCCCACCGTGCCGGCGGCTTCGGGCGTCCCGCGCTGCGGGGTGGCCAGGAAGATCGCCTCGGACACTTCCGGCATCGCCGCGAACTGCAGCATCGGTCCGAGCCTGGCGTGCAGTGCCTGGCGCGCCTGCGGATCCAGCGCCGCCCCGTCGAACAGGGTTCGCCACAGCCGCTCGCCGTCGCTGGAAGACACCATCAAGCGCGCCAGCACGCCGCCCATGCTGTGTCCGATCAGCACCATGTCATGTGCGGAGACGCTGCGGCGTTGCGGATCGAACTGGTCCAGCGTCTGCTCCAGGGCGTTGCGAACCTGCAGGTGGGTGTAGGGAATCGGCAGGTTGGTCGGGTAGTAGACGAACCAGATCTGATAGCGCGCGCGGACCTGCGGATCGCCGAGCAGGTCGTTGGCCAAGTTGACCCAGGCTTCCGGGCTGCTGGCCAGCCCGTGCAGCAGCACCAGCACGCGCCGGTTCGGATCGTAGGGCTGGGTCAGGAACACGTGCGGCCGGTCGATGCCGTGCCCCAGGCCGAGCAGGGTGCGCAGCGATTGCGCGGCGAAACCGGCGCGCGCCATCCACACGCCGTAGCCGGCGCTGAAATTGGCCGCCAGCGGCACGTCGACACCGCCCATCGTGACCCGATCGCCGAGCGAGGGGTCGTGGACTTCCACGTGCGCGCTGTGGCTGGCCAGCACCTGCTTGAGCGTGCGGCCATCGAAACGCAGCAATACCGTGAGGTTGGGGGTGGGCATGTCGCTGTAGACAGGAGTGGCGTCGGTGCTGCGGATGGCCTCCGCCGCCGGCTGCGGCAGGACCGCGACCATCTCCGCGCCGAAGCCATCGCGCCGATACACGCTGCGCAGTCCGTCGAAACGCAGGCCGCTGGCCGCCAGCATCGTCTCGGGCATCGGCATGTCCTGCGGGTTGCCGACGCCGCTGGCATCCAGCGTCACCGTCCAGTCGGGCAGGGCGGCGATCTGCGCGCCGGCCTCGTGCGTGGCCGGCGGATGCCGCCGGTAGCGGGCGAACAACGCGGTCACCGACTGCTGCACGGCGTAGTTGTAGTAGTCGCGCACCTGGGTCTGGCGTTCCTCGAAAGCGCGTTCGCTTGGCGTGCGTGCGCTGAAGAACAGGTAGGCGTAGGCGTAACGCGCGGTCTGCAGCCAGGCGGCCAGCGTGGCATCGCTGGCCGGGTGCTGCCTGGCGGCACGTTGCGCGGCCAGCAGCGACAGTTCCGCCGCCGTCGCCAGAGTGCGCTCCTGGTCCATGTCGGCATTGCCGAGCAACCGGTCGATGCATGGCGGCACCGTCGCCGTGCAGCGCGCCGCGTCGAGGCCGGCCACGTTCAGCGTCTGCAGCGCGGCATCGCTGGGGCGCGCGGTGCTCAGCGCGTCGCCGCGCTTGGCCTGGATGTAGCGCGCCGCATCCACGCGTTGCAGGGTGATGCTGGCACAGCCGCCGGTGCACAGCGCCATGCACAGCACGACACAGGCCAGGATCGCGCGGTGCCAGCGCCGCCGCTTCATGCCGCGACCTTCGCCGGCTTGCCGGCGCGGCGTGCGAACAGCAGGTCGTACAGCACCGGAATCACCCCCAGGGTCACCAGCGTGCCCAGGGCCAGGCCGCCGATCATGGTGATGGCCATGCCGGTCCAAAGCGGCCCGGCGAACAGCATCAGCGGGATCAGGCCGACGATGCAGGTCAGCTTGGTCATCACGATCGGGCGCAGGCGCTTGACCGCTGCGGCGATCACCGCCTCGTGCCGGCTCAGGCCATCGGCCAGTTCGGCCTCGATCCGTTCGAGCAGCAGCACCGCGTTGTTGACGATGATGCCGGCCAGCGCGAGCAGACCGAAGGTGGCCATGAAGCCGAACGGATAACCGGTGACCAGCAGGGCGAGGGTGGCGCCGATCAACACGAACGGAATGCTGGCGACCACGATGAACAGCTTGCGGAACGAATTGAACTGCCACACGAACAGCAGCAGGATCGCGCCCAGCGCATGCGGCATGTATTGCAGCAGCGCCTGGTTGGCTTCGGCGGCGTCCTCCAGTTCGCCACCCATCTCGATGCGGTAGCCCGGCGGCAGGCGCAGCGCCGCGACCTTGTCGGCCAGTGCGTCCACCACCTGGTCGGTGGTCAGGTCCGGGTTGCGGCCGGTGATGGTGATGGCGCGGCTCAGGTTGCGGCGCTGGATCGTCGAGGGTTCCGAACTCAGTTGGATGTCGGCGATCGCCGCCAGCGGTAGCGGCGCGGCGCCGGAGGACGGGTAGATCGGCGTGTCGCCGGGATTGCCGCCGCGTGCATGCGGGTCGCTGTCGCCGCGCAGCACGATCGGCACGGAGCTGCCGTCGTCGTGGATCACCGAGGCGTCCACGCCGCCATAGCGCAGTTGCAGCGCCTGGGCGATGTCCTCGCTGGCGACGCCGGCGCGGCGCGCCTTGGCCTGGTCCACCTGCACCACGTAGCGCGGAATGCGGCTGTCCCAGTCGTCGCTGACGTCCAGCGTGCCGGGCAGGGCACGCAGGGCGTCGGCGATGCCGGCGGCGATCCGGCGCAGTTGCGTTTCGTCCGGGCCGATCACCCGGTAGATCGCCACGCCGGATTCGGTCGAGCCCAGGGAGAATCGCTTGGGCTCGGCGCGTACCGCCGGGTAGGCCTGGCGCAGGTGGGAGCGCACCTTGGCGATCAGCGCATCGATGTCGCTGCCCGGCCGCACGCTGACGGTGAAGTAGGCGATGTTGGCCGCCGGCAGCGGCGGGTTCAGCCCGAGCACGATGCGCGGGCCGCCGTCGGCGACGTAGCCGATGCTGTCGACGATCTGCGGGTTCTGCCGACGGTCGGCCAGCCACTGGCTGATCGACTGCACGGTGCGCAGTGTCTCGCGCGCATCGCTGCCCGGTTGCAGGGTCACCGGCATCTGGAACTGCAGGCGGTCGGACTTGGGCAGGAAGCTGTACGGCACCGAGGCCAGCACGGTCACCGCCAGGGCGAGCAGGGCGAGCATGCTGCCCAGGAACAGCGCCTTGTGCGCCAGCAGCGCCTCGATCGTGCGCCGGTACAGCCGGTACGGCTTGGAGGTGTAGCTGTCGCCATGTCCATCGGCCGGCGCGACATGCGCGCGGGCGAAGTACATGCACAGCAGCGGGGTGATGGTGATGCTGAGCAGCCACGAGCCGAGCAGGGTCACCGCCAGCACGATCGCCAGCGAGCGCATGTATTCGTTGGTGCTGGTCTGGCCGAAGAAGAACGGCGAGAACGCCAGCACGATCACCAGGGAAGAGGTCAGCAGCGGGATCGCCAGGCTGCGGCCGGCGGCCTCGCAGGCGGCGCGGCGTTCCTCGCCGGCGGCCAGGCGCCGCTCGATGTCCTCGGCGATGACGATGCCGTTGTCCACCAGCAGGCCCAGCGCCAGGATGATCGCGGCGATGGACACGGTCTGCAGTTCCACGCCCAGCACCCGCATCGCGATCAGCGCGCCGAGGATGGTCAATGGCACGATCGCGCCGACGATCAGGCCGGTGCGCCAGCCGAGAAACAGCATCACCACCGCCATCACGATGACGATGGTCTCGCCCATCACGTGATGCATCTTGCCCATCTCGCGCTCGACAACGTCGGCCTGGAAGGTGACCACGTGCTGTGCGAAACCCACCGGCAGCATCTTGGCGGTCTCGCCCAGGGTGCGGCGCAGCGCCTTACCGACCTCGGCGACGTTGTTGCCCGGCGCCATCGACACCGCCACCACCACCGCCGGCTGGCCCTGGTAGATGGCGCCGGCGTCCGGCGGATCCACCGGCATCAGCTCGATCCGCGCCAGTTGCGCCAGCGGGATCTGCCGTGGGCCGTCGGCGCCCTGCGTGGCGATCGGGGCATTGCGCAGGTCGTCGAGATCGCGCACCTCGCCGGAGGTTGTCACGGTCATCGCCATGCCCGACGCGGCGACCAGGCCGCCGCCGGCGACCACGTTCTGCGCGCGCAGTTGCTGCGCGACCGCGGCCGGGGTGAGGCCGGCCTCGCCCAGCCTGGTGCGGTCGAAGGCGACATAGACGCGCTCGTCCTGCAGGCCGTGGAAGGTGACCCGCTCGACGCCCGGCACGGCGTACAGCTGCGCACGCATCTGCCGCAGCGGTCCGAGCATCTCGGCGGTGTTGAAGCCGGGCGCGGTGACCGCGATCGAGGCGATGGCGACGCGGCCGAAGTCGTCGTCGACCAGCGGCCCCTGCGTACCCGCGGGCAGCTCGGCACCGGCCTCGGCCGCCTTGCTGCGCACCCGCTGCCACAACGCCGGCAGGTCCTTGACGCTGTCCTGCGCGGTGACCTGCACGATGGCGCTGCCGGGATGGATGGTGGTGACGATCTTCTTCAGCCCGCTGACCTCGCGCAGCCGTTCCTCCAGCGGACGCGCGAGCAGGTTCTCCACGCGCTCGCTGGGCATGCCGGGGTAACCGACCTGCACGATCGCATCGCGCACGGTCACGCTGGGTTCCTCCTGCGAGGGGAAACCGAGAAAGGTGACGATGCCGCCGATCAGGATCAGGGCGGCGCTGAACAGCGCCAGGCGGCTCGATTGCAGGGTGGCGCGGGTCAGGTTCATGGCGAGGTGGTGCCGAGGCGGGTGGTGGGACGGAACGGCACGACGTGCTGGCCGTCGTGGAGGAAGGCGGCGCCGGCGGCGACGATGCGCTCGCCCGGAGCCAGGCCGCGCAGGATCTGCACGCGGCCGCCCTCGGCGTGCCCGGTGACGACCTGACGGCGGCGCACGCTGCCGCTGTCCTGGCGGTACACGAACAGCATGGTCTGGCCGTCGGCCATGCTCGGGATCAGCGCACTCAACGGCACGCTCGGCGCCTGATCGGCGGCGCTGTCGGGCAGGGCCAGCAGCAGCGATTCGCCGCTGCGCGGCTGCGCCGCGTCGGCACCGGTGCTGTCGAACAGCGCCTGCACGGTGGCCCCGCCGTCCACGCGTTCGGACACGCTGCGCAGGCGCAGCGGCAGCGCCTGCTGCGGCGCGCTGCTGCGGTAGGCGAGGACGCTCTGGCCCGGTTGAAGTGCCGCAGCGCGATCGGCCGGCAGCGTCGCCAGCACCTGCGCGCGATCGGCGCCGTCCAGTTGCAGGACCGGCTGGCCCGCGCTCACAAGACTGTCGGGCTGCTGCAGGCGTGCCACCACGCTGCCGTCGAACGGTGCGCGCAGTTCCGATTGGCGCACCGCGCGGCGCGCCAGCGCCAGGTCCGACTGCGCGCTGCGGACCTTCGCCTGCGCCGCGGCGAAGGCGCTCTTGGCCGCGGTCAGGGTCGCGGCCGAGGCGGCGCCGTCGTCGAACATGGCCTGCTGCTGGGCGAGCTGGGTCTGCTGCTGCTGCAGGTCTGCCGCGGCGATGCCGACGCCGGCCTCGGCCTGCTGCAGGCGCAGGCTGTTCGGTTCCGGGTCCAGGCGTGCGAGCACCTGGCCGGCGTGGACGCGGTCGCCCACGTCCACGGCGATGGCGGCAATGCGACCACCGCCTTCGAAGCCGAGATCGGCGCGTTGTTGCTGGCGCACCTGGGCGAGGTAGCGGGTGCTGTCGCGCGCGGCATCGCTGCCGACGGTTTCCAGCTTGACCGCGCGCGGCGCGTCGGCGGGCGGTGCGGCCTCGCGGCCGCAGCCGGACAGCGCCAGCACGGCCAGCGGCAGGCACAGCGTGAGAAGCAGGGTGGGGCGCAGGGTCATGATCGGCGGTGTCCCGAGAAAGTTCAGAAGGTGTAGGTGACGGTGGCGCCGCCGCCGGCAGCGGCGCGGCGACGCACCACCGGGCTGCCGTCGGCGGGGCCGACGTAGCGGGTGGCGTTGAGCAGCAGCGAGGCGGTCCAGTGCGGCGACAGGGTGTGATCCCATTCGGCGCCGACGGTGTAGGCGTACACGCCGGCATCGGCGCGGTGCGGTTGGAATCCGCTGGTCAGGCTTTGCGCCTCGGTGACGCCGAAGTACGCCTGGTTGAAGCGGCGGTCGCCGACGTGCGCGTCCAGGTCCAGGGTCACGTTGTCGGCCGCCGCCTGCATCAGGGTGAAGCGCGCGCCGGCGCGGTAGCGGTTGCGGCGCGCACCGTCCTTCAGCGCGAACTCCGCCTCGGCGTCCAGCGCCAGGTACGGGGTGAGCTGCTGCATGACCAGGCTGCGTGCGGTGATCGCGCCGGGCACGTCACCCATGCCGGCCAGGCGCTTGGAGCCGGGGCGCCAGCTGCTGTTGCGCTGCAGGCGGCCCAGGTCGTAGCCGAACGACTGGCTGGCGGAGAAGCCGTGCGCGTTCTGGAACTGGACGCCGGCGCCGCGCAGCGTGTCCGCGAACAGGATGCCGCGCTGTACCGAGAGCACTGGCACCGCCTGCACGCGATCGTCGGCGGAGCCGGCATAGCGCGGGGTCAGCATGGCGCCGGCGCCCACGCTCACTTGGGTGCGGTCGCCGAACAGGCCGGCGCTGGGAGCCGGATCGGGGTCTGCGGCGTGCGCGACAGGCGGCAGCGCCAGCACCGCCACGGTCAGCGTGGGCGACAGAACGGACAGGAGATGTTTCATCGGAGCAACCTCGTGCGGGGGAAAGGTCATCAGGGCGCGTGCGGCAGCGGCACGCCGTAGAACGCGCGGAACAGCGCGATGCGATCGAGCAACAGGTCCTGGCGCGCCTGCAGATGCGCCAGTTCGGCCTGCGCGGCCTGGATGTCGCCGGCCAGCAGCTCGGGGCGGTCCTGCAGACCTTGCGCCACGCGCTGCTGCAGGCGCGCCACGCGCTGGCGTTCGCGCTCGAGATTGGTGCGTTCGCCGCGCTCGCGCTGCTGCAGTGCCGGCAGCGCATCCAGCGCATCGGCGACCTCGCGGAACGCCGCTTCCACGGTCTTCTCGTAGTCGGCCACCGCGCCGTCCTTGCGCAATTGCGCGAGATCCAGGTTGGCGCGGTTGCGGCCGCCGTCGAACAGCGGCAGCACGAGTTGCGGCACGAAGCTCCAGGTGCGGCTGCCGGGCATGAACAGGCCGTTCAATGCCTCGCTGGCGGTACCCAGCGAGGTGCTCAGGCGGATCGACGGGAAGAAGGCAGCGCGTGCGGCGCCGATGTCGGCATTGCGCGCGCGCAGTTCGGCCTCGGCCTGGCGGATGTCCGGGCGCTGCAGCAGCAACTGCGAGTCGAGGTCGCGCCAGGTGCGGCCATCGTCCTGCCCGGCACCCGGCAGCAGGTCCTGCAAGGTGCCGGCGCCGTCCGGCGTGGCGTAGCCCGCGAGCAGTTGCAGGGCGCGGCGAGCGGCGGCGTGATCGCTGGTGACCTGCTGCGCGCGCGCCTGCGCCTGGTCGTCGTCGTGGCGCTGGCGGTCCAGCGCATCGCGGGAGATCAGCCCGACCGCCTGCTGGCGCGTGGCGATCGCCAGCAGCGCCGCACTGCGCTCGGCGATGGTCTGCGCCTGCTGCTGGCTCTGCAGGGCAGCACGCTCCAGTGTGTAGGCGCGCAGCACCTCGGCGATCAGCGCACCGCGCGCCGCCTGGCGGCCGTCTTCGGAGGCCAGGTAACGCTGCTGCGCCGCCGCCGACAGCGAGGCCAGCTTGCCGAACAGGTCCAGTTCGAAGCCATCCACGCCGACTGCGACGGTACTCAGCTTCTGGCCATAGCGCGCCTGCGTGGCCGCGTCGTCGTAGCTGCGACGCGTGCCCTGGGCATCAAGGCCGAGCTGCGGCAGCTGCTGCGCGCGTTCGATGCGGTACTGGGCGCGCGCCTGCTGCACGGTCAGCACGGCATTGCGGAAGTCCGGATCGTGGGCCAGCGCCAGGGTGACGAGTGGGGTCAGGTCGTGCTGCGGCGAGAATGTCCGCACGAACTGCTGTTCCTGGTCGGTGAGCGCACTCTCACCGCGATCAGGTGCGGCGGCCGCGGTCGCGTTGGTCGCGCCGAAGGTGGGCGGCAGGGCCGGTTGCGGGCGTTGGTAGACCGGCGCCAAAGAGCAGCCACCCAAGGCGAGTGCGAGAAGCCCGAGCAGGGCGCGGGTGCGACACGGGTGAAGCGGCAGGGACGGTAGAATCATGGCAACGGTCGGGTGATCGAACTCGACTGCCAGCATCGGCGGGCATGTTCAAGCCGCCTTCTAGGAATCTTCAAGATTCCATCAAGACGCCAAACACGGGCACCGGGCAATGCACGCGAAGAAGATCCTGCTGGTCGAAGACGATGCCGACAGCGCCAGCATCCTCGAGGCCTACCTGCGCCGCGACGGCTTCGAGGTCACCATCGCCGAGGACGGGCAGAAGGCGGTGGCGGTGCATGCGCAGTGGAAGCCGGATCTGGTGCTGCTGGACGTGATGCTGCCGCGGCTCAGCGGCACCGAGGTGCTGTCCACGATCCGCCGCAGCAGCGACACGCCGGTGATCATGGTCACCGCGATGGGCGACGAACCGGAGAAGCTCGGCGCGCTGCGTTACGGCGCCGACGACTACGTGGTCAAGCCGTACAGCCCCAAGGAAGTGGTGGCGCGGGTGTTTGCGGTGCTGCGCCGCGCCGGGCCGGCGCGCGCCAGCGAGGAGCCGCTGCGCCACGAGCGCCTCACCGTGGACACCGCGGCGGTGCGCGCCACGGTGCGCGATCCCGACGGCCACGAGGTGGCGCTGGAACTGACCCCGACCGAATTCAACATCCTGGCGACGCTGATGAAGACGCCGTTCAAGGCCTTCACCCGCAGCGAACTGCTGGAGATCTGCCTGCCCGACAGCGATGCGCTGGAGCGGGTGGTGGATGCGCACGTGCACAACCTGCGCAAGAAGCTGGAACACGAGCAGGTCACCGGGCTGCTGGTGACGGTGCGCGCCATCGGTTACCGCTTCCGATGAACTGGGCCTGGTTCCGCCGCAAGCGCCACGCGCCGCTGTGGCAATGGGTAGGCCTGCGCATGAGCGCGCTGGCGGTGCTGACCATCATCGCGATCGCGCTGGGCATGGTGCTGCGCTTCGCGATCTGGGACGTCTCCACCCTGAGCCGCCTGCCGCCGCAGGCGCGGCAGGAGATGCTGCAATTGCGCGAGGATCCGCACAGCAATGCGCGGCGCCTGTGGGAGCTGTTCGAAACCTATTACGACGTGGCCGACTTCCTGCCCGGGCTGGCCAGCCGCGACTGGTGGCTGCTGGCCGGCATGGTGCTGGCGTCGATCCCGGTGATCGTGGTCTGCGGTCTGCTCGCTTCGCGGCCATTGTCGCGGCAGTTCTCCAACGTCGCCGAGGCGGCGCGGCGGATCAGCGATGGCGATTTCGCCGCGCGCGCCAGGGTGGTGCCTGGCGCCCCCGACGAGCTGGCCGGGCTGGCGACCGACTTCAATGGCATGAGCACGCAGCTGCAGCGGTACGAGCGCGAGGTGCGCGAGTCCAGCGCGATGCTGGCGCACGAACTGCGCACCCCGCTCAACGCGGCGATGGGGCGGGTGCAGGGCATGCTCGACCAGGTGTTCCCGAGCAGCGAGGAGCAGTTGCGTATGGTCCAGCGCCAGCTGGAGCAGATCAATCGCCTGGTCGGCGACCTGCACCTGCTGTCGATGGCCCGCGCCAACCAGCTGATGCTGGAGCCGCAGCGGTTCGTACTCGGCGCCCTGGTCCGCGAACGCCTGACCTGGGCGGCGCAGCCGCTGCAGGAGGCCGGCATGCAGGTGCAGGTGCGCATTCCGGAGCAGTTGCACATCAGCGCCGACCGTGACCGCCTGGGCCAGGTGCTGTCGGTGCTGATCGACAATGCGCTGCGCTACGCCGCGGCCGGCGGCGAACTGGCGCTGGAGGCGCAGGCCGATGCCGATGGCGTGCTGATCCTCGTGGCCGATCGCGGTCCTGGCGTCGACGAGGAAGCGCTGGCGCGGATGGGCGACCGTTTCTGGCGCGCCGACGATTCGCGGGCACGCCATTCCGGCGGCAGCGGACTGGGCCTGTCGATCGCCGCGGCCATCTGCCAGGCCCACGGCGGCACGCTGGAGTTCGCCAACCGCGCGGGCGGCGGGCTGTGCGCGCGGGTGCGCCTGCCGCACGGGTTTTGACATCCGCCGGAGTTGCCGCAGGCGCAACGCGCACGCAAAAGCCGGCGGGCACGAAGGCCCACCGGCTGCGCATGCGCTCGGTTGCGCTGCGCGATTACTGCACGCAGGTATTGACCGTGTTCTGCGCCGAGGCGGTGATGCCGCCCAGGTAGGCGAAACCATCCGGTAGCGCCGGGCGGGTGCTGGTGTTGTAGAAGATGTTGAACAGATCCTTCACCGCCTGCACATGCGCGGTGCTGCCGTTGCCGCTGGTGAAGCCGGCCAGGTAGGTGATCGCCGCGATCGGGTAGGCGTTGGTGATCGCGGCGCTGGGGTTGACCAGACGCACGCAGTTCTTCACCGCGGTCGAGCCGCTGCCCGGCACCGCGTTGACGGTCGCGCCGTCGAGCACGCGGCCGCTCAGCAGGGCCGACGCCGCCAGCGTCACCGGCGCCGGATTGCCGCTGGAGTCCTTGCCGAAGTTCTTCGGATCGAACCCGGCCACGGTGACGTAGCGGGCCGCCTGCAGCAGCACTTCGCCGACATCGGCATAGCCCAGCGCGTTGCTGTTGGTCACCCGCACTGAGGTCACCACGCCGTTGTTGCCGCTGGCGCCGATCGCGCGCGAGCCGTACACGCCGCTGACGCCGCCCGGCAGCGCCGAGTTGAAGGTCTGGTTCGGGGTGAAGGTGAAGCCCGACGGCACGTTGCTGGTGCCGTTGCAGGTGCGCGCCAGGTAGCTGGTGAAAGCGAAGGTGGTGCCGCTGCCGTCGGTGCGGTAGACGATCTTGATCGGGCCGCTGGTGCCGCTGCCGGACACGCTGCTCCAGTCGCTGACCAGGCCGGAATAGATCTGGCAGACCTGCGCCGCGGTGAGGTTGAAGCTGGCGGTCGGGGTGCTCTGCGGCAGTGCGATGGCGCCGGCGAGGGTCGGAACCTGGACGATGCCGACACGGCCGGCGGCGTTGCCGCCATTGAGGAAGGCGTTGTAGTCGGAGGTGCTGTACGGCGCATCGGTGCCGATGAAGTCCGGCGCCGAGGCCGCGGCGCTCAGGCCCAGCGGCGAGGTGCTGAAGTCGTTGCAGGCCTGGTTGGCGGCGGTGCTGCCGGCGAGGGTGTTCTTGCCGAAGCCGCTGCCGGTCTGGCAATACGACACCTTGTTGCTGCTGCCGTTGCTGTAGGTCAGGAACACCGAGCCGCTGCCCAGGGCGGCGGTGGTAGAGCCGCTGCCGGCGGTATTGCCGGCATTGGTCGACAGGCGCGCGTTCGGAGTGACCGCGGTGTAGGTGTTGCCGACGTACGGCTGCGCCGGGAAGGTCGCGCCGCCGCCATACAGGTTCTCGGCGGCCATCGCTGAGCCGGTGGACATGGCCGCGATCGCCACGGCGATCGCGCTGAAACGGGAAAGGGTGAGATTGCGCACTTGCTGTTCTCCTTGGTTGAGAAAACGACGGAATGAATCCGGGGGAATTCTTTACCTTGCGTGCTTGCGCCTTCTTCCTGGCGCGAGATCAGCATGTGCGGCGCAGATGTTGCGGTGGCGACATTCCAGGGAACATTTCCTTACCTGTGATGCGCATTCTGCAAATAGCGGCGTATCACCTTTATGAAATAATGAACTAGAAGAAAATGACGATTTAGGTTCTGATATTTTGATTGTGCGCGTTCCATGTATACGGAATGCACCATCGACCGCGATGCGGGACGCCGCGCGGTGCGTGACGGCGAAGCATGTCGTGCAGATGTCATGCACGTTGGCGGTCGCGATGGTCGTCGCTGATTTTTGCGGGGCGATGCGATACCGGCCCCGCGATCGCACCGTGCTGTCCGGCAGCCGGCATCGTTTCCAAATCCGGTCGGCCTGGATCGGCCGCGCGTTGCCGCCCTGACTGGCGCGTCGGCAATGCCGCATCCGGATCAAGGATGCGGCTGGCAGCGCGGATCGTCGATGGCGCAATCGCCGAAGCCCAGCACCTGCACGGTGATCATCGCCGGCGCTTCGCCTGGCCCGGGAGCGCTGCGTGCGGCCAGATCGCCGACCGCATCGGAGACCGCCGCTGCGGCGTTGGACGCCGCGCTCAGCGCGCCGGTGTTGACGCTGCGCGCACTACCCACGCCGACCGCGTCGCCCTGGACCTGGATATTGTCCGCATTGGCAACGAACTGTGCGGCCACGATCAGATTGCCGCTGGCACGGATGCCCGCGTCGCCCGCATCGACGGTGCCGCGGGGGGCCACCAGCACGGCGTTGCCGCGCGGATCGTCGACCGACGCCTGCAGCGTGGCGATGCCGGCGCCGCTGACCTGGCCGCTGGCATCGAGCATGCAGTACTGGTCCTGGTCGCACAGGTAGCGCACTCGGGCACGCTCGGCACTGGTCTTGCTGCCCTTGCCCGCGTTGATGTCGCCGTTGGAACTCCACATCATCAGGTCGCCGCCGCGCTGGGTGAACACGCGGCTCTGCGCCAGCAGCACGCTGGCGTCGGTAAACACACCGATGTCGCCGCGTCCCACCGCCAGGATGCCCTGTTGCGCCGGACCGATCAGCACGGTGCCCTGGCTGTCCACCACCGTGGGCGGCGCCAGCACGCTGCCGACCTGCAGGCCGCCGCCGGGCCCGAGGATGCGGATGTCGCCACCGCGTTCGGTCTGCAGGGTCGAGCCGCGCATGTCCAGCGTGCCGGTCAGGCTGAGCGTGGCGGCGCCGTTGCTGCCGCCTTCCAGGTTGTTGCGGGTGTAGCCGAACCGCGCAGGAAACAACGCTTCGATCGCCGCATAGCCGCGCGCGTACTTCTGGTAGTCCGCGCTGGCCGGATCCGCATAGCCCTCGCCGACGCGCTTGAGCACGTCCAGGAACACGCGCTCCACCAGCAGACGGCGCTTGTCGACGGGCAGTCGCTCGAAGCGCTGCCAGGCGCTGGCGGACTCGCCCGTCTCTTGGGCCAGGACGCTGCGCGCGGCCGTTGGCGCCGCAGCGGGGAAGGCCGCGTCCTGCGCCTGCACGAAGGCGAGCAGCCATTGCTGGTAGGTGGCGGTGCTGTGCGCGCCTTGCGGATCCAGATACAGCGCGGCGAAGGCGTCGATGTCCTCGCCGTTGGCCACGCCGTAGCGCACCACCAGGTCTGCGCCGGCGCTCGGCAGCCCGGCATTGCGGCGGTTGCCGGTGGTGCGGATGCCGCCGGCATTGCGGTCGTGCAGCAGATTGGCGGCGAGCGCCTCGTTGGCGGAGGTCAGCGGCCCGAGATTGCGGCCGGCCTCGACTTCGAACGTGCCTGGTCCGGCCAGTTCCAGCCATCCCCAGTGCACCGCGCCGCCGGTGCCGGTATCGCGGGGTCCGCCCTGAATCGGGGTGTAGTACAGATCGCGGCCGGCCTGTACGCGGGTGACGTCCGAGGCGCTGGCGTTCTGCGCGCGCAGGTCGAGGTTGACGATGTCGCGTCCGGCGCGGATGTCGGCCGCGGTCGGGACCCGCAGGGTCAGCGGATCGACCAGGTAGCCGTCGGCGGCGTGGCCGCCGATCAGATCGCCATTGCGACTGTACAGGCGGACCGGTTGCGCATCGTCGCGGTGCAGGTCCAGTGGCGTGCCGCTGCCTGCGGCGGCGTCGTTGCCGTCGTAGCCGCCGGCCTCGTCCAGCATCGCCAACTGATACTTGCTCTTGCTGGCGCTGAGCGTGTCGTCGAACAGGCGGATGTCGCCTTGCGCCATCGCCTCGAGCTGGCCCTGCGCCGAAGGAGACAGCCGGGCGCTGGCTTCGAACTGCACAGCACCGCCATGCGCGATCGCCCGCAACTGCGCCGGCAGCACAGTGTCGAACACGCTGCCGCCCAGGATCAGGCTGTCTGCCTGGCGCTCGGTATCGCGTTCGCCGTTGCCGAACAGCAGCGCCGGCAACTTCAGCGTGCCCAGGCGCACGTCGCCGGTGAGCGACTGGATCTCCACCGACGAGGCGTTGCCGTAGTCGGTGACGGCGCGGCCGCCGTCGCGCAACAGCGCCGCGACGCCGCCGGAGGCGATCACGTAGCTGGGGTTGACGATGGCGCCGAGGTCGGCCTCGCCGCCGGCGCGGATGCTCCACTGCCCATCCTGCACCGCGAACACCGGGTCCACCGCGCTGCTCACGCTGCGCAACGTGCCGGCGGCGTCGTAGCCCTGTCCCTGCAGCGCGAACGCGCTGCCGAGGCTGCCGCCGGCGGTGAGCGTGCCGCGGCCGCGGGCGACGAAGTAGTCGCCGCCCAGCACGTCGCGTCCGGCGTCGACCCGCAGGTCGCCGCCGCCGTAGGTCTGCCGGCCCTGAGCGGTCAACCGGTAGCTGGTGGGCAGCGACACCGACAGCTCGCGGATGTCGCGCCCGGCCTGTACCGCGACGTCGCCGCCGCTGCTCATCACGCCCTGGGCGAAGCCGCCGTAGTTGATCAGCCCGGCGCGCGGCGTGCTGCCGTCGTTGCCGAGCGGGTTGCCGACCTGCAGCCACGGCCACCAGTACTGGCCAACGTAGTTGCCGGCCACGCCGGTGCGGCTGCCGTCGCGATCGAAGACCTGGCGATTGCCCAGGATGTCGCGGCCGGCCTGCAGCCGCAGGTCGCCGGCGGCTTCGGCGGTGGCCTGGGCGCTGACCACCTGGTCGGCGCTGCGGCTGCCGTCGTCACTGCGCACGATGCGCAGATCCGCGGCGTCCTCGCTGTCGGGCGCGGGCCGGCCGGCGCTGTAGAGGCTCGCCGGCGCGTCGGCATCGGCGAACCGCAGGTCGCGCGCGGCGGCGATCTGGATGCTGCCGATCCCGGTACGCACCACCGTGGGCAGCAGCACGTCCTTCTTGCCGCTTTCCTGATAGCGCTGGTGGCCGTCCAGCACCACGTCGGCGTCGCTGCCGCTGCGCAGCGCATCCGGCCGCACCGCGGCGAAATCGGCGCCGGCGACGATGCGATAGCGGCTGCTGTCGCCACCGATCAGGCTGCTGGTCGCCAGCGGCAACGGGTTGTCCGCCGCGGCCTGCAGCGACGGCGTATTGTGGGTTGCCGCCGGCAACAGCGGCCCCAGCACCGGCGCCGAAGGCAGGGCGAGCGTGGCCAACCCGAACACCCCGGCATTGGACAGTTCGGTGTTGTAGTCGAACAGCGCAAGCAGGTAGCGCTGGTAGCCGGCCAGATAGGTCGCATAGTCGGTCGGCGAGGTCGGCGCCTGCGGTGCCTGCGGTTGATCCGGGTAGTCCTGCACCGGATAGCCGTTTTCGGGCGCATAGCTGTAGATCACGCCTTCCAGCAGATTGGTCGGCAGTCCGCCCAGGGTCTGCGGCTGTTGCAGCATGCTCAGCAGTTGCAGGTACTGGCCGTAGTACTGCTGCGCCTCGTCCTGGTCGGCGCCCGGATCCGAGGCTGGCGCCGGCAGCAGGCCGTCGATGCTGACGAAGGCATTGTTGAAGGCGTTGTCCAGCAGCGCCTGGTAGGCGCTTTCGGCGCTGCTGTACGGCGCCTTCGGGCCGCCGCCGCCGAACGGATTGCGCAACTGGTAGAAGCCGTCGCTGAGGCTGGCCTGGAGGCTGACGGCGCCCTGCGCGCGCAGGCTCAGCACCGGCGCGTTGCCGTTGTAGCGGAAGTCGAGCCGATCGCGGTCGGCGCCGGAACCCAGGTTCCAGGCGCTCATCACCCGAATCTCGCCGCCGTTGATGTCCGGGTCGGGATTGCGCAGTTCGATGCCGGGGCGCGCGCGCAGGTTGGGCAGGTTGGCCAGGCGCGCCTCGAATGCGAAGCCCGGTTTCTGCACGAAGCCCATCAGCGTGCCGGGCGCGCCCGCCGCATCGTCGGCGTAGCCGTAGAAGCCGCGATGCGCGGCGTTGGCGGCGTCGGGCACGAAGACATAACGGCTGAGGTAATCGGCGACCTGCGCGGGCGTGGTCGGCGCAGCCACCGCATTGCCGGCCAGGTCGGTCCAACTGCCCGGCAGCAGCGCACCCTGCGCGTCGTACCAGCCGGCCGGATCGACGATGCCGTCGAAATGCTTGGCTGGGTCGCTGCTGGCGTCGGTGGTGCTCCACACGGCGTACGCTTCCAGGCCGACCTCGCGCGCGCCGCGGATGCGTGCGCCTTCGGCGACGCCGACATTGACCTCGCCCTCGGCGAGCAGCGGCGTGCGGATCTGCACGCTGCCGCCGGACAATCCACCGGCGCTGCCGCCGGAGACGTCCAGCAGCGCATCGGCGCCCAGCGCGATTCGGCCGGCACCGTCGGCCTGCACGTTCTGGTAACCGTAGTCGGCGTTGAGGGTGCCGTCGGAGCGGCCGCCGGTGCCCAATTCGATGCTGCCGCCGCGCCGGTCGGCCGCGCTGCCCATCGCCAGCAGGCGGCCA
The DNA here is from genome assembly GCF_009192895.1 of Xanthomonas sp. LMG 12460. Lineage (NCBI taxonomy): Bacteria > Pseudomonadati > Pseudomonadota > Gammaproteobacteria > Lysobacterales > Lysobacteraceae > Xanthomonas > Xanthomonas sp. LMG 12460. Next base: position 30,269 of record NZ_NKUH01000063.1, read on the forward strand.
TCGACGGCCACGCCGTGGCGGCCCCACAACGCGATGCTGCCGCCTGCCGCGCCCGAGGCGTCGATGCTGCCGGCGATGCGCACGTTGCCGTCGTCTGGATCGGTGCCGGGACGGTCGGCGCCACCGTCGGCGGTCAGCCGCACCGTCGCCGCGCGCAGCGTCGATCCCGCACTCAAGTCCAGGTTGCCGCTGCGCGCATGCACGTCGATGCTGTCGTCGAAGCCGCCGCCGGCCAGTTGCGCGGACAGGGGATCCAGGGCGATGGCGCTGGCGGCATCGAGTGCGAAGCGGCCACCGTGCCCCTGTTGCGCGTGTCCGTCGAGGGTGCCGGGCAGGGTCACGCGGCCTTGGGGGGCGGCCAGGGCCACGCCGCCGGCATCGGCGTTGCCGCTGGCGCTCACGATCAGGCGGGTGGAGGCGTCGGCGCGCACGTCGCCGACGTCGGCCTGCACGGCGATCGTGCCGCCTGGCGTCGAGCGGACGGTGCCGTAGAAGGTGTCTGCCATCCCGCTGGCGTCGAGGGTGGCGCCGTCGTGCAGGTTCAGCGTGCCCGTGGTGCTGCGCAACGCGATCGCGCCGGAGTTGGCGCGGATCAGTCCGTCGCTGTCGAGCGTCGCACCGATCAGGCTCACGCTGCCGCCCAGCGGCTGCGCGGCGCTGCCGGTGCCCGACGTCCGTTGAAGACGCAGTGCGCCGCCGGTACGCAGTGCCTGGTCGGCGCCGGCGTCGGCCAGCAGCAGCGGCGTGCGCAGGTCGACGTCGCGGCCGCCGAAGTCGAACTGGCCGCGGTCGCGCACGTACAATGTCTGCGTCGCATCGACCGCAACGCTGGCGAAGCCGCCGAGCTGCTTGTCGCCGCCGGCGAACGTCACCTCGCGGCCTTGCAGGTGCAGCCGTCCGCTCTCGGCCGCGGCGGTCTTCGCCGTGGCGCTGCCGCCCTGATTGGACAGGGTCAGCTGATCGGCGCCGAGGGTGACGTCGCCGCCGTCGCCGAGGAAGCGGCCGGCGCTGAGGGTCAGCGCGCTGCCGACGTGCAGGTCCAGGCCGCCGGCGAGTTCCATGTCGCCATAGCTGTGCAGGCCGATCTGGCGCGCCTGCGCGAACTGCGCCAGGCTGCCGGTGCCGAGCACCAGGCCATCGGCTGCGCCACTGGCGGCCTGTGGATCCAGGCGCACACGTCCGGCGCTGGCATCGATGCGCTCACCGCGCAGCAGCGCGCGGGCGTCGATCGCGGTGTCGCCGGTGGAATCGAGAGTCAGGGCGGCGGCGCCTTCGAGCAGCGCGCCGGCGCCGACCTGCAGGCGCGCGCGGGCCTGCTCCGCGTTCGGCACGTTGCTGCGCACGATCGATGCCGGGCCCACGCTGGACAGGCGCAGCAGCGCGCCGTCGCCGCTGGCGCCGCCCGTCTCGCCGAAGGACAGCGTGACGGCATCGCGGTCGCCGCTGCCGCCCTGGGCTTGCAGCATGCTGCCGGCGTCCACGCGCAGGCCGGCATCGGCATCGCCGGTGCCGCCGGCCACCAGCAGCAGTTCGGGCGCGCGCAGTGGCGTCGCGGCGTCGTTGCTGACCCGCAGCCGTTCCGAGGTCACCTGCACGCGCAGGCCGGCGTCGGTCTGCGTGCGGGTGCCGCCGAGCAGCAGGCTGCCGGCGTTCAATGCGTTCAGCGCGGCGGCATCGACCCCGACGTAGCCGGGCGCCGCGCTCTGGCCGCTGCCCAGGACCTGCAGCGCGCGCGCGGCGATGTCCACCTGCGCGGCGTTGCCGCCGCTGGCCGCGGCAGTGGCCAGGCTGGCACCCAGTCCGAGCGCGCTGCCGGCGGCCAGCACCAGTTGTCCGCCGTCGCGCGGCAGTTGCGGTGCGGCGGCACCGCGGCCTGCCGCCTGTGCCGCGAAGAACGACGTGGCGCTGGTCGTGGTGTATTCCGAATACAGGCCCCAGGTCGCCGCCGATTGCACTTCGAACAACTGGCTGCGGGCGTGGCGAGTGCCGCTCAGGGTGTCGACGAAGTAGCCGGCGACCACCGCGGTGCCGTCTGGTGCAGTCAAATTCTGTGCGGCGGTGGCATCGTCGCTGCCGCTGCGTGCGACCACGCGGTAGGCGCCAGGCAGGGTGGCGTACCTAGCCGGCAGCAGCGTGTAGTCGCCATCGGCCAGGCCGGGCACGCCGCTCAGATGTACGGCGCTGCCGAGCGCCGGGGCGCCACCGTTGCGTTCGAACGCGGCGTCGCTGGCCGCGACCGGGCTCTGTGCGCCGGGCACGATGGCGTAGACCGCACGTGCGTCCGGATACAGCGGGACCTGCACCGCACTGCCGCTGGCATAGCTGGTGTTGCTGGCCGCGAGCAGGTCGCGGCTGCCGCCGGTGCCCGGCACCCATTCGCTGGCCTGCAGGTCGCCGCCGCCGGACAGGTCCACGCTGGCGCCCGGCGCCAGGGTCACGCTGTCCGCGTCCACCCGGATCTGCTTCTGCGGCGGCGCGGTGAGCGCGGTGCTGCTGCCCTGCGCGCTGCCGTCGTAACGCCATTGGCTGCCGTCGACGGTGGCGCCGTAGGGCAGCACCTGGCCTTGCAGCGAGACCGAGGTAGCGCTGCCCGCGCCGAGCCGTACCTCGCGCGTGGCGGTGAGCGCACGGTCGCCGAACACCGCGCGTGCGGCGGCATCGTCGGGCGCGGCGACGCCCAGCAGCAGGCGACCGCCAGGCGCGCGCAGGCGGCCGTCCTGGTCGATCCGGGTCGCGTCCAGCGCGAGCGTGCCGCCGGCCGACAGCGGCAGCGCCGGCAGCGTGCCTTGCGCCTGCAGCGCGATGCGGGTGTCGGCGCGGCTGCCGTCGGCGCCGGGCGCGCCGAGCGCGCGCACCAGGAAGGTCTCGCCGCTGCCGGGATACACCTGCGCGGCGCTGATGGTCAGGTTGCCGGCGGTCAGCAGTTCCCCGGCGCGTGGGGTGGCCACGCCGTTGGCGTCGACCAGATACGCGTAGGCCGCAGGGGTGTGGAACCGCACTGCGCCGCTGCTCGACAGGCGCGCGTCAGCGACGCCGTCCAGGGCGAACTGGCCACCCAGGTCGATGTGTGCGGCGCTGACTTCGAGCGCGGTGGCGCCCGGCGCAGCCCGTTCGGTCAAGCGGGCGTTCGCGCTGCCCGGCGACTGCCAGCCGTTGAGGCCGACGTAGGCCGCGCGCAACGTGACCTGGCTACTCGCGGCAAGGACGCCGAAGCCGGTGGCAGCGTCTGGCAGCAGCGCATAACGCGGCGCGTTGAACACCATGGCCCGCGCGACCGCCAGATCGACGTCGCCGGCGAAACCGATCGGCACCTGCGGGCGCGGTGCCACGCCGGGCGCCTGGTCGCCGACCAGCAGGGTGTCGATGCCGCTGTCGCGCAGGCGCTCGGCCGCGAAATACAGCGGGCCGGGCGTGGCCGCAGCCGGCAGCGGCGTCCCCGGTTGTGCGATGGCGGGCATGCGGCTGTCGTTCTGCGTGAACACGATGCCGCTTGGGCCCGGCAGCAGTGGCGTGGCGCCCTCGCGCAATTGCAGCGCCTGCAATGCCAGGGTACCGCCGCGGTCTTGCGCCGTTCCGCCGCCGGCGCGGATGCGGCCGTCGAAGAACAGGCCGGTGCCGGCAGCAAGATCGAGGCGCCCGCCTGCGCTTCCCACCGTCTGCGCCTGCAACGTCTCGCCGCCGCCTAGCACGCTGTTGCCGGTGGGCAAGTCGAATAAGGCGCTGCCGCCGGACAGGTCCAGTTGCGCGCCGTTGGCGACCGCGATGGCGCCGCTGTCGTTGCTGAGCGTGATGTGGCCGCCATCGAGGACGCGCCCGCTGCGCGGCTGGCGCAGGCCGCTGGCGGTGGGTTTCAGGGCGGCTTGCGGGTCGAGCAGGGCGATGCCGGACACGTCCAGGTGGCTTTCAGCACCCAACCATACGACGCTGCCGGGGACGGCGTGGGCGCGGCCGCGGTCCACGGCCGGCGCTGCGGACAGGCCGGCATCGGCCGAGGTGTCGGCGGAGACGCTGATGTCGCCGCCCCTGGCCTGGATGCCGCCGAGGATCGCGACCTGGCCGCGACCGCCGACGCGCACGGTCGCGCCGGGGTCCAGCGACAACTGCGCGCCCTGGTCCAGACGGACTTGCCCGCTGGCGCCGCTGCGGCTGGGATCGCCGGCGACGCGGCCGAGGAAATCGCCGCCGCGCAGCGCGAAATCGGTGGCCGGTCGATAGAAGGCGTCCAGGGTGCCGAGCGTGGCGAAGCCGTTGCCGCCTGGCTGGGCCGCACCGCCGACCACATCGCGGCCGCTGGCGGCGCCGCGCAAGGCCTGCAGGTCGGGAAGCAGATTGCGTTGGCTCACCCGTACCTGGGTGCCGGCCGCGACGGTGGCGTCCTGCTCGGCGGCGAGGTCGTAGCCGCCGAAGCCCTGGCCGGCGAAGAACCCGGGATCGAGCTGCAGCACGCGCGCGTCGGCGGGCGCGGCACCGCCGATCTGGATGCCGAAGGCGCGCAGGCTGAGGGTGCCGCCGCCGGCGAAGCTGTCCGCGCGCAGGCTGGCCGGGTCGAACTGCAGCAACCCAGCGCCGTCGCCGGGCGCAAGATCGGCGGTGTAGGTCGGTGCGCCGGGATTTTCGCTCTGCGGACGCACGTAGGTCCGCAGCGCAATGTCGCCGCCATGGCCGAGCGGGCGGCCCTCGCGCATGGCCAAGGCGCCGTTGCGATCGACGTAACCGCCGCTGGAGGCGTCGAGCACCGCGCCCGAGGCCACCCTGATCGCGCCGCTCTGGTCGCTGTCGGTGCCGCTGAGCGGATCGGTGAGGCGCAGTTGCAGCGCGTCCAGGGCGATGCGTCCGCCATCGACGAAGGCGCTGCCCTGCGCGTCCTGGCCGAAGCGCCGGTCGTCGTTGACCCAGCGCCCGCTCACGTCCAGGCGCGCATTGGCACCCAGCAGCAGGTCGCCACGTCCCAGCAGGGCATTGCCGCCCTGGCGCGGGTCCTGCACGGTGGCGATGCCGCCGGCGCTCTGCAGGGCGATGCTGCCCGCGTGCGCGGTCAGCGTGCCGTCGATCTGCAGGCGCTGCGCCTGCAGCGACAGCGTGCCGCCATCGACGACCTGCAAGGCCGTACCTGGCGCCACCTCGATCACCGGCGCATTGCCGATCGCCACGCTCTGCACGCCGCTGCCGTCGAGCATGCGCGTGGACAGCTGCGACCAGAACAGCGGATTGTCGCGCGCTTGGGCCTGGCCGGTGGCGCCCGGCAGGTCCGCCGCCGGCGTGGGCAGATCCAGGCCCTGCGGCCACGCGACCGCACTGTCGACGATCTGCCAGCTGCGCCGATCGCGGCTGATGTCGCCGTTCACCGAGGCGCCGATGCCGCTGTTGTAGAGGCCGACGTCGCTGTCGATGCGCAGGGCGCCGCCGTGCGGCAACGTGCCGCTGGCGCGTTGGTAGCGGCCGGCCAGGGCCTGCGCGGAGAGATCGCCGGCCAACACGGCCACGCCCAGTTCCTGCCCGCTGCCGCTGGAATGGCGCCCGAGTTCGATGTTCAGCGCGCCTGCGTCGCCGCCCTGCAGGTAGTCGCTTTCGTAGTAGCGGCGGCTGCCGAGCAGGGGATTGGCGAAGGTCTCGCTGATGCCCCAGCGCGTGTGCGCCAGGCTCTGGCTGCCGGCGATGCCGAAATAGCGCATCGACGGATCGGCATCGGCCAGGTCGTACAGGCGTCCATCGGCGCCCAGCAGGCGCGGGGTTTCGACGATCCCGCCGAGCATGTGCACATAACCGCCGTCCAGCCTCACCTGCGCCCCCGGCGCGATCGCCAGGTCGCGCGCGCCGATGTTGATGGTGCCGCCGTTCAGCAGCATCTGATCGATATCGCGCGGCACCTGGTCGACATAGCCTTGCGCGTTCAACAGCGGACTGCCGACCCAGGCCTGGCCGTCGGCACGCACGCCGCTGGCGCGCCGGTCGAACCGCAGCGACTGGCGCAGCAACGCGCCATCGCGCTGCAGCGGCGCATCGGCCAGTTCGTTCTGGCCCACGCGCGGGATCTGCACCAGGTTGCGGTCCATCGGCATCTGCACGTCGGCGATGCCGGACACATCCAGTTGCGCGCCGCTGTCGAGCAGGATGCGGTTGTTGAGCAGGGCGCGGCCGCGCAGCAGCGTGGTTTCCCGGCCCAGGCCGAGCAGATCCACGCTGCCGCCGGGGGCGAAGGTCAGCGATTGACCGCGCAGGGCCATCTGCGCGCCGGCCAGGACCATCTTCGGCCCGAGGAAGGCCAGGTCCGACGCCGGGCTGGAGGTGGTGGTCTCGCCGTCGCGTTCGGGCAGGATCGCGGTGACGGCCCCCGGCGCCAGCTCCAGGGCGCCGCCCTTGTAGTTGACCAGGGCGCCGCCGCCGAACTGGTTGTCCTGGTCGATCGCCAGCAGCATCACGCTGCCCGGGCGGCTGATGCTGGTGGTGGCCTGGACCAGGCCGCGCTGCTGCACCTGATAGCCGACCAGGGTGGCGTTGCCGCGCGTGGCGGCGACGATGCCGCTGTTGTCGAGCCGGCCGACCCCGGAGCGGTCGCTGCCCACCGGCGAGACGAAGTCGCCGAAGCCCAGCGGCGCCACGCTGCCGCTGGCGCCGCCCAGCAGTTGCTGCAGTTCCTGCGACTGGCGCAGGCCCAGCACTGCCGCCAGCAGCGCCTGGCCGTCCTGCGCGGTCACGCTGCCGGCGTTGCTGACGTTCGGTGCGGCGATCAGCGTGTAGCCCTGGCTGCCGCTGGACAGGCGCGCGCCACTGTCGATGCGGATATCGCCGGGCGTGCGGCCCGCGGCCAGGCTGTCCAGACCGCTCAGCACCACGCCGCTCTGGCCGGCGCTGCCGAACAGGCCACGGGCCAGGAACGCCTGATCGCTGCGCGCCGGGTTGGCGTCGAACAGATCCAGCGAGGACACCAGCAGCGAGTGCGTGGCGACCTGGCTGGCGCCGCCGAACAGCACGCCGTTGCGATTGAGCAGATACACCTGGCCAGGGGCCTGGATGCTGCCCAGGATCCGGCTCGGCGCGGCACTGGGGTCGTTGACCCGGTTGAGCGCGATCCACTGCGCCGCGTCGGCGCCGCCGGCGGACTGGTCGAACTGCAGGTGGGTACGGCTGCCGACGTTGAAGGTTTCCCAGTTGAGGATGGCCTTTTTCTGCGTTTGCTGGATGGTGACCTGGGTGGCACCGTCGACGCTCTGCTGGGTCGGCGCGCGCGCGCCCAGCCAGATGTTGCGTTGGCCTAGGCGCGGGTCGTCGCTGCGCACCGGACCCGGATCGATCACCACCGCGTCCGGCACCTGCAGCCCGCCCTTGCCGAGGCCGTCGGGCACGCCGGTGTGCTGCGCGGCCTGGGCCGCGGCGCGCGCGCTCGCCTGCGCCGCATCCAGCGCCTGGCGTGTCTGCGCGGCGCGCTGGAAGGCCTGCAGCGAGGTCTGCGCCAGCTTGCTGGCGGCCGCCGACTGCAGTCCCTGACGCTGCGCCGCCGCCGCGGCCTGCGTGCCCGGATCCGCGCCGCGACGCACGAACGGGCTGCTCTGCGCCTCGGCGCGTCCGACCAGAACGGCCGAGATCGCCACGCTCAGCAACAGCGGGCGCAGAGGGCGGCGGGAATGGCGGTGGATGCGGGGCATGGCGGCGGTCTCGGTGGCGGCGCGTCAATGCGCCGGAGCGAACGGGGTGGAAAACGCGGGCGGCGGCGGCCGCTGCGGCTGCAGCGATCGGCCGTACGCGGTGCCGTAGCGCTGGCGCAGCGCGGCCGGGGTCGGCTGGCCGCGCTGCAGCGGATCCAGCGCGGTCGCCGCACGCGTCAGCGGCGAGGCCGCTGGGCGGGCGCGGGTCGCGGCCGCCTGCAGCGCCTGGTTCAGGCAATCCAGGTGACCGGCAACGTCCTCGCCGACGCGCACCTGCACGCACGGCGTGGCCGGCGGCGGCGCGGCAAGGCCCTGATGCGCCGGCAGTGCGGCCAGCGCCAGCGCCAGGCCGAGGGCGACGCGCTGGATCACGGCGCGGCGTCCTGCTGCGCCGCGACCGGCAGCGGCGGCGCGGGCGCTGCGCAGGCCTGGGCCTGTGCGTCCTGTTCGGCCAGGCGGTCTTCCAATTGGCGGACCCGGTTCTCGCGCGTCACCCTGGCCATCCCGAACAACTCGCGGCCATGGCTGCGCACGAAGCGCACGAAGGCCGGATCGCGGTACAGCGCGGCCAGTTCGCGGGCGCTGGCGTACAGCGCCGCGCTGGCCGCGGCGCAGTCGCGCGCATGCGCACGTTCCTGCCGCAATTGCGCCTGCTGCGCCGCCAGCGCCTGCTGGTCCTGCGCAGCGCGTTGCGCGGCCTGCTGCTGCGCCTGCTGCTGGCTGCGTTGCTGGCTGCGTTGCTGGCTCAGCGCCGCGTCGTGCTCCTGGCGTAGCTGTTGCAACTGGCGTTGCAGGGCCGCCTCGCGGCCCGGGTCGGCGCTGCGCGGCGGCGGCGTCGCGCGCAAGGCATCGCGCTCGCGCTCGGCGGCGGCGGTGGCCAGTTGCTGCTGCACCAGTGCGGCCTCGGCCTGGCGCAGCCGAGCGCTGGTGTCCCGCAACGCGTCGCGCAGGCGGGCCTCGTTGCCCTCCTGGGCCTGCGCCGGCGCGATCGCCAGCAGCACGGACAGGACCGCGAAGACCAGGCGGAAGTCGGACGGACCGCGCATGTCAGAACTCCGCGCCCAGATCGAGCTGCAGCACGTCCACCGCGTAGGGCGGACCGGAGATCTGGTTGGCGCTCAGCCAGCGCAGCCCCAGCCAGGTCTTGCGCGCCAGGGCATAGGTGCCGCCGACGATGAAGCCGCGCGCATTGGTGCCGCCGAGGTGGAAATCCGAATCGGTGAACCCGTCGGGCACCGCATCCGACTCCAGGTAGCGGTAGCCGAGACTGACGTTCCACTCGCCAGGCTGGATCGGCTTGGGCTGGCCCACGGTGAGGTTGAGCGCGTAGCCCATGTCGCCGCCTTCGAACACGCCCTGGTTGCCGAGGTTGTTGACCGGACCGAGCGCGAGGATGCGCGCGGGATCGTAGCGGGTGTTCTTGACCACGTCCGCCTCCACCGAGACGATGACCGGATCGAATTGCGCGAACTGCAGTTGCGCGTGCAGGTCGGCCACGCCGAACTTGCTGGCGTAGCCGTAGTACTGCAGTTGCGGTCCGTTGGGATTGGACGGGTCGGCGACGATGTCGCGCAGGGCGAACAGGGTGTTGCCGAACTGCTGGAACTGCGGCCGCGAGCCGTCGCTGTCGCAGCTGTCGGCCGAGGTCGGCGCCAGGCACGGCGACGAGCGCTTGCCTTCGAATTGGTCGTACTCGAAATAGCCCAGCCCCACGCGCAACGCGGTGGCATCGGCGAAGCGCCAGTTCGCGCCGACCTGCACCCCGTACATCCACTTGTCGCGGCTGCGGGTCTTGCTGGTGCTGGTGGAACCGAAGTCGAAGTCGGTGTTGTAGACCGGGAACAGGCCGGCGCTGGCCCAGGGCGCGAACGTCGCGTCCGGATCGGAGGCGGCCAGGTCGTAGCGGGCGGCCACGCCGTCGAAGTTGAGGTCGCTGTCGAATACCAGTTCGCTGCTCCAGAACGGATTGGCGAAACGGCCGAAGGACAGCGACAGCGCCTCCAGCGGGGTCAGTTGCAGCGCAGCGCGGTCCAGCCACAGCGAGTACTTGGAAAGATTGCCGCCGCTGCCGAGCGTCTGGTTGGTGGACACCGGGCTGCGGTCGCTGCCGGTGGCCAGGCGCAGATCGGCCTGGACCCAGTCGGCGATCTGTGCGCTGACACCCAGGCGCGCGCGCAGGCGCATGCGGCTGCGGTTGCGGGTGGTGTTGACGAACGGCGCGTTGTTGGCGCCGACCACGTCGAATCCGGAGCCGGCGTTGATGTCGCCGAAGTCTGGGAAGAAGGCGTAGTTGCCGTCGGGGTGGAACACGCCTTCGCCGCGCACCCGCAGATCGCCGTACAGGCGCAGGCGCTGGGTCCATTCCGGCAGCGCCCCGGGCGCCGCCCAGCCTTCGGACTTGGCCTGCGCCGTGACCTCGGCGCGCAGTTCGTCCTTGATCTGCTGGCGCACCGGCTCGGGAACGTACGGCACCACCACCGCGCCGGGTGCGGTGGCGTAGGCCGGCGTGCCGGCGGGCGAGACAGGCGCGGCCGCCGGCAGCGCGGCGGCCTCTCGGATCAGGTCGTCGGCCTGCGCGCGGGTGAGCACGCCCTTGGCCACCAGCAGGTCGATCAGGCGCAGGGTGACCTGCGGATTGAGCTGCGCAGGATCGACCGAGGCCGCTGCCGATTGCGCCAGCGCCGCGGCGGGCGCGAGCAGCAGCGCCAGCGCCGCCATGCGCAGTCGGGAAGGACGGAGGGAAGGGAGCGGAAGCGTCATGCGCGAAGTCCTGGATGTGAAACGCGGAAGTCAGCCCGGAGCGAGGGCTCCGATGCGCAACTGGATGGGTTGGGGCAGGGCGGGCGGCGGCGGTTGCGGCAACGGCTGGTTCTGCAGCGCCCGCACGATCGCCGCATCCAGTTCCGGCCGACCGGCCGAGCGCAGCACTTGCAACCGGCCGATGCTGCCGTCAGGGTTCAGCCACAACGCGACGGTGGCGGTGTACCGGCCCTTGCGCGTGCGTTCGTCGCGCTGCAGCACCTGCTGCACGGCGCGCTGCACGCTGGCGGCGTAGCTGGCGAACGGGCTGCCGCCGCCGCCCTGGCCGCCGATACGGGTGCCGCCTCCGGCACCGGCCTGCAATCCGAAGGCGTTGTCGCCCGGGCCGGCGGGTGCGGTGAGCGGGTCGCCTGGCGGTGTGGGCGCAGCCTCGGGCTTGGGCGTCGGCTCGGCGGCCTGCAGCGGCTTGGGCGGCAGGCGCTCCTGCGGCTTGGGCGGCTCGGGCTCCGGCTTGGGCGGTGGCGGAGGGGGC
>NZ_NKUH01000064.1:0-34027 GCF_009192895.1 Xanthomonas sp. LMG 12460
GGGATTGGGGATTCGCAAAAGCATAAGCCGGATCGCTGCAGCTGGCCCGCCTTTGCCAATCCCTAATCCCCACTCCCCAATCCCGTCCATTCGCAGAATGGACAGTTCGCCAGCGCCACGTTGTAGTACCGCGGATCGTCGGTGACTTCGGCGCCGAGCCAGTCCGGCGTGGCGAACGCCTCGTCGGCGCTGTCCAGCTCGATCTCGGCGACCACCAGCCCGGCGTTGTCGCCGAGGAACTCGTCCACTTCCCAGAGGTGGCCCTGGTACTGCACGAGATGCCGGCGCTTGTCGATCAGGCCGCCCACGCACAGCGCCAGCAGCGCGCGCGCATCGGCCAGCGGGATCGGATACTCGAACTCCTGGCGGGTATGCCCGAGCTCGCGCGACTTGAGGTTGAGGAACGCGGCCTCGCCCTGCACCCGCACCCGCACCGACGCCTTCTGCGCCCCGCTGGCCAGCGCCGCCTGGTCGTTGAGATAGCCCTGCGCCATCGGCATCACCGCGTGCGCCGCCGCGCGCCAGCCGTCGCCGATGACGAGGAATTTGCGTTCGATTTCGATGGCCATGGGAATAGGGAATAGGGAAAGGAGAATGGAAAAAGCTTAAACCGCGCGCGCAGCCGCTGTGACGAATCCCTAATCCCGATTCCCCATTCCCGGCTTTTCGAACACCGCAATGCTCTCCACATGCGCAGTGTGCGGGAACATGTCCATCGCGCCGGCGGCCTTGAGCACGAAGCCCTGTTCGTTGACCAGGTAGCCGGCGTCGCGCGCCAGCGAGCCGGGATGGCAGCTGACGTAGACGATGCGCTGGAACTGTTTCAGCGGCAGTTGCTGCAGCACCTCCAGCGCGCCGGAGCGCGGCGGGTCCAGCAGCAGCTTGTCGAAGCCCTGGCGCATCCACGGCGCCTGGCGCTGGTCCTGGGTCAGGTCGGCGGCGAAGAACTGGGCGTTGTCCAGGCCGTTGCGCTGCGCGTTGTCCCGCGCGCGCGCCACCAGCCCGGCGTCGCCTTCCACGCCGACCACCTCGCGCACGGTGCGCGCCAGCGGCAGGGTGAAGTTGCCCAGGCCGCAGAACAGGTCCAGCACGCGGTTGTCGGGCTGCGCATCGAGCAGCGCCAGCGCGTGCGCGATCATCTTCTCGTTGAGCGCGGCATTGACCTGGATGAAGTCCAGCGGCCGGAACGCCAGTTCCACGTCCCATTGCGGCAGCCGGAACGACAGCGGTACCTCTTGTGGATACAGCGGGTGCACGCTGTCCACACCACCGGGCTGCAGGAAGATGGCGAAGTCGTGCTCCTGGGCGAAGGCGATCAGCGCATCCTGGTCGCGCGCGCTCAGCGGCTGCATGTGGCGGAAGGTCAACGCCACCGCGGCGTCGCCGGCGATGAACTCGATCTGCGGGATGTCGCGTTTGCCGTCCAGGCTTTCCACCAGTTCGGCCAGCGCGGTCACCTTGAAACCGATCTGCGGGATCACCGTGTGGCAGACCGACAGGTCGGCGACGAAGCGCGGATCCTGCTCGCGGAACCCGACCAGGGTCTTGTCCTTCTTTTCCACCCGCCTAACCGAGAAGCGGCCCTTGCGCCGGTAGCCCCAGGGCGCGCCGGTCAGCGCCGGCAGCACCGCCTGCGGGGTCACGTGGCCGATGCGCTCCAGGTTCTCGGTCAGCACCCGCTGCTTGGCGACGATCTGCTGGTCCTCGGCCAGGTGCTGCAGCACGCAGCCGGCGCAGACCCCGAAATGCGGGCAGCGCGGCGTCACCCGCTGCGGCGAGGCCTGCAGCACCTGCACGGTGCGCGCCTCGTCGAAGTGGCGGTTGCGCGCGGTCGGTTCGGCCAGGACGGTCTCGCCGGGCAGCGCGCCGGCGACGAAGGCGACCTTGTCGCCCTCGCGGCGGGCCACGCCGCGGCCATCGTGGCTGAGGTCGGCGATGTCGGTCTGGAAGGGCGTGCGGTCGAGACGGTTTCTGGATCGGGCCACGTGGCAACAGGCTGCGGGCGGAAAAGGGCGGCTATTGTCGCAGATGGGCCGGGCCGGGACCGGCTTGCGATTGCCGCGCCGGCGAGGCAAAGTGGCGCACGCACGCGCGCCGCCGCGCGGGATGCGACCACGCCGCATGGAGGCATCAGCATGGCATCGAACCAGGACCCGGTAACGCGACTGCTGCTCGTCGAAGACGACCCGATCAGCCGCGCTTTCTTCGACGCGACGCTGCAGGCGCTGCCGGCCCGGGTGGACCTGGCCGACTCCGTCGCCAGCGCCCTCGCCCGCGCGCAGACGCAGGCGCACGACCTGTGGCTGATCGACGCCAACCTGCCCGACGGCAGCGGCAGCGATTTGCTGCGCCAGTTGCAGCGGCAACGCCCCGGCACCCTGGGGCTGGCGCATACCGCCGACACCAGCGCCACGGTCCGCGCGCAGTTGCTCGACGCCGGGTTCGCCGACGTGCTGCTGAAACCGCTCAGCACCGAACGGCTGCTGCAATCGGTGCGCCGGCTGCTCGCGCGCGGCCGCCTCGGCGGCACCGCCGGGACCGCCGAACCGACCCTGGACTGGGACGAGACCACCGCGCTGGCCGCGCTCAACGGCGAGCGCGCGCACTTGATCGCATTGCGCGAACTGTTCCTGGCCGAGCTGCCCGGCACCCGCGATGCGGTGGCCTCGGCCCTGCAACTCAGCGACGACCAGGCCGTGCGCAGCCACCTGCACCGGCTGCAGGCCAGCTGCGGCTTCGTCGGCGCCGCCCGCCTGGCGCGGGCCGTGCGCCAGTTGCATGGCGACCCGGCCTCTTCGCAGGCCCGCCACCAGTTCAGCGAGGCGGTGGCGGCGTTGTTGCACTGAAGGCCGGGATTGGGGATTGGAGATTGGGGATGGCTCCCCGTCACTTCCCACGCGTCGGCGTGCGGCGCCATCTGCCGCAACCCGTGCTTCTCGAGCGTTGCCCTGGCGGTCCCGGCTGATAGCCGCCCTTCACCGTGCGGTCACGATCCGGTCTCGCGACGGTGACGACAACGACGGCGTCCGCATGGCGCGCGCCACACAGCGAAACTTGCAAATAAGATTCGTTCTCGAATAAATTAACGCCCCGACGACATCTGCGGACCAGCCATCGCCCCGTCCGTTCACTACACGCAACAGGGGCCTTCTCATGTTTCAGACGTCATTCCACCGGCCAGCGCCGGCCATGGGCGTGCTCGCCCGCGCGCTGCTGGCCGCTCTCGTGGCCGCCGCGTCCACCTCGGCCAGCGCCCAGGACACCGCCAGTGCCGGCACCCGCGATGCCGGGTCATCGGCCGAGGCCACGCAACTGGACACGGTCATGGTCAAAGGCCAGCGGCTCAGCCTGGACCTGCAGCAGGATGCGGCGGTCGGCGCGCTGGGCACGTCGCGCCTGCTGGATACGCCGTTCTCGGTGAGCCTGATCGAAGAACCCGAGATCGCGCGGCGCCAGGCCACCACGCTGGGGCAGATCTTCATCAACGATCCATCGGTGTTCGCTGCCGAGCCGCCGGCCACCACCAACTGGTGGGGCACGCAGATCCGTGGCATCGGCGTGCGCAATTTCTACGTGGACGGCGTGCCCATGCTGATGGAATGGGGCGGCGAGTTCCCGCTGGAAGCGGTGCAATCGGTGCAGGCGCTGAAGGGCCTGGGCGGCTTTATGTACGGCTTCGGCGCACCAGGCGGCATCGTCAGCTACCAGACCAAGCGCCCCACCGACACGCCACTGCTGGCCACCACGGTTGGCTACCGCAACGACAGCGTGTTCTCGGCGCAGGTGGATGCGGGCGGCCGTGCCAATGGCGCCGACTCCTTCGGCTACCGCCTCAACGCCGGCATCGAACGCGGCGACGCGTACAACGGCGCGGGCATCGACCGCAAGACGATCGCTCTTGCGGTCGAGCAACCGATCGTCGAGGGCCTGACCTGGCATGCCGAACTGGTGCACGAGCGCAACACGCTCGAGCACGAGCCGCTGTACTTCTATTGGGACGCCTACCAGGGCACCCGCCTGCCCCGCCCCACCAGCGACTACGACAAGATCCGCGTCGACGGGGCCTACTACGAGACCGCCCTGCTGCACGCGACCACCGGCCTGAACTGGCGCATCGACGAGCGCTGGAGTGCGGCGCTGAGCCTGGGCGGCAGCCGCCGCCGGCACACGTCGCACAAGATGTTCGCCAATCTGCTGAACGAAGCGGGCGACTACGCCGGTTTCGCCTACGACTTCGGTGCGGTGCTGCGCAACAGCGTGGTGCAGCTGCTGGTCAACGGCCGCGTCGACACCGGCCCGGTGACGCACGCGTTGGTGTTCGGTGCCTCGGTGCAGCGCAGTTGGGACCAGTGGAGCAAGGCTTTCTACTGGAGCAACGACTTCGACGGCAACCTGTATCGCCCGCAGTCCTTCCGCCCCACCCGCCGACCGGACTACAGCCTGGCGCCGGTCAGCGCGGACCTGCGCCAGAAGGCGGTGTTCGTCAGCGACACCCTGCAGTTCGGCGACCACTGGCGCGCCATCCTCGGCGCGCGCCACGTGGATTACCAGCAACGCGATCTGGATGGCGACGCGTCGGTGGACAGCGGCTACCGCACCTCGGTGACGACCCCGACCGTGGCGCTGATCTACAAGCCCGTCGACGACGTGTCGCTCTACGCCAGCTACGTGGAGGCGCTGGAGCCCGGCAGCCGCGTTGGCACCGATGCGCTGCCCGCCTATGCCAACGCCGGCAGCGTGCTGGCGCCGACGGTGAGCAAGCAGTACGAACTGGGCGCCAAGCTGCAGAGCGGGCGCTTCGCGCTGACCACCGCCGCGTTCCGCATCGAGCGCGGCGCGCAGATCGACGCCTACCGCGACGGCCTGCGCTACCTGACCCAGGACGGCCTGACCCTGTATCGCGGGCTGGAAGTGATCGGCAGCGTCGGCGTGACCGAGGATCTGGAAGTGGGCGTCGGCGGACTGTGGATGGACCCGCGGCTGGAGGATCTGTCGGCGGACAACGCGGCCCTGCGCGGCAACCGCCCGGCCGGCGCCGCACGCCGGCAACTGCTGGCCAATGCCACCTGGCGCGTGCCGGGCGTGCGCGGCCTGAGCCTGCACGGCAACGTGCGCTACTCCGGCGATGCCTACTACGAGGATCAGAATCGCGTGCTCATCCCCGGGCATACCGTCGCCGCGGCCGGCTTCCAGTACGCCACCACGCTGGGCGGCTACGACGCGTTGCTGACCGGCAACATCAACAACCTGTTCGATCGCAGCTACTGGAACCAGCACACGCTGGGCGAGGCACGCAATGCGGCGCTGAGCCTGCGGATCGATTGGCGCTGAGTGCGCCTGCCGCTGCCGTGGCTCCGCGTGGCGACGGCAGCGACGGGCGGCGGCGCTGCGCGGCGGCGTGGAGGTCTGTGGTCGTGACGGAAGCGACCGCAGACGCGGCTTGAGCTGCGAAGGCGTTACCGGGAAAACCCGTCGCCGCTGATCCCGCAAAAGCGGACAAGAACCGCTTCTACGGAGCAAGCCGCGTCCGGCTGGGTGTGTGACGAACGCAGCTCACTCGGGTGTCCGCGTGGCGGCAGCGCTCGCGCCGTCGATCCGCCACACTCACGATGCCGCGGAGGGCGGCGACCGCGGCGACGCTTCCGGTGTGGACGTCGACATCGGATCGCGCTGCGCATCCGGCTCGGCGTCCGGCTCCGGCGTCGCCGCGCGCGCTGCCGACGCCGGCATTGCGGCGACGCCGGGTGCAGCCGATCCCGGCGGATCGTCCTGCGGCGGTTCGGGATCGGCGACCGCCGCCGCGATGCCCGCGGCGCTGGCGCTGCGCTGCCGCGCCAGGTCCTCGACCATTTCCCAGGATTTCAGGCCGCGCCCGCCGAGGTGGTGCAGCAGCACCACGCGCATGCCGCGGCGCAGGCCGGGCAGATCGTCGGCAGCCGGTTCGGTATCGTCGGCCAGCGCCAGCAGGGCGCGCCCGGTCGCCATGCCGCTGCGCTGATCGTGGCCACGGTCGCTCAGCAGCCGGCGTGGCCCGTGCTCGGCGTCGAGCACGTAGCGCGCGGCCGGGTCGATCGGGTCGCCGTCGCCGTCGTGACGCAGGTCGAATCCCACGCCCAGCGCCTCCAGCAGGTCGCGCTCGAAGCAGCGCAGCGACCAGGCCAGCGGCGCTTCGGCGGCCAGACGCGCGCGCACCCGCGCGTACGCCAGATACAGGTCCGGCGCCGGATCGTCGCGCGGCGCCAGACGCAGGGTCAGCTCGTTGATGTAGAAGCCGGCCAGCATCGCCTCGCCGCTCAGCCGCGGCGCCGCATCCATCGCCTCGGCCTCGCGCAGTTGCGCCAGTTCGCCGCGGCGCTGCGCGCTGAAGCGGATCGACTGCAGCGGCTGCAGTGCCGCGCGCAAGGCCTGCTTCTTCGGCCCGTGCACGCCGCGCGCCAGCACGCCGAGCCGGCCGTGATGCACGCTCAGCACCTCCACCAGCAGGCTGGTCTCGCGCCAAGGCCGGGC
The DNA here is from genome assembly GCF_009192895.1 of Xanthomonas sp. LMG 12460. Taxonomy (NCBI): domain Bacteria; kingdom Pseudomonadati; phylum Pseudomonadota; class Gammaproteobacteria; order Lysobacterales; family Lysobacteraceae; genus Xanthomonas; species Xanthomonas sp. LMG 12460. The sequence continues at coordinate 6,508 of NZ_NKUH01000064.1, forward strand.
GTGCAGGACGAAACCGGGTTCGTGCTCGATCAAGGCTGCAGAGGCTGGGAATGGGGAGTGGAGAATAGGGAATGGAACAGCATGCCGTCCCTGGCCGCATCATCGTCCAACGAACGGAAGGAGCCAGCGTCGTGTAGAAGCGGCGTCAGCCACGACGGGCGTTACCGGGGGAGCGCACGTGGCTGAAGCCGCCCCTAAGCACGCCATGATTATCCGGGAGGCGCGGAAATCCGATTCCCGATTCCCGATTCCCGATTCACCATTCCCGGCTTATTCCCCGTACCCGAACGCCTTCAGCGCCGCCTCGTCGTCGGACCAGCCCTCGCGCACGCGGACCCAGGTCTCCAGGAATACCTTGGCGCCGAACAGGCGTTCCATCTGCTGGCGGGCCTTGGCGCCGATGTCCTTCAGGCGGGTGCCGCCCTTGCCGATCACGATCGCCTTCTGGCCTTCGCGCTCGACCCAGATCACCGCGCCGATGCGCAGCAAGGCGCCGTCCTCGGCGAAGCGCTCGATCTCCACGGTGGTCGCGTACGGCAGTTCCTCGCCGAGCTGGCGCATCAACTGCTCGCGCACCAGTTCGCCGGCCAGGAAGCGTTGGCTGCGGTCGGTGATCTCGTCCTCGCCGAACATCGGCGGCGCTTCCGGCACCAGCGCCAGCAGGTCGCGCACCAGCGCCTCCAGGCCCTTGCGCTTGAGCGCGGAGATCGGATGCACCGCGGCGAAGCTGCGGCCCTCGCTGACCTGCTGCAGGAACGGCAGCAGCGCGGTCTTGTCCTTGAGCCGGTCGACCTTGTTGACCACCAGCACCACCGGGATGCCGGCGTCGCTGAGCACGTTGAACGCCAGCGTGTCCTCCTCGTCCCAGCGCCCGGCTTCGATCACCAGCAGGCCGGCGTCCACGCCTTCCAGGGAGCCGCGCGCGGCGCGGTTCATCACCCGGTTCATGGCGCGCTTCTGCTCGCGGTGCAGGCCGGGGGTATCGACCAGCAGCAACTGCCCGGCCGGGAAGCTGGCGATGCCCAGCAGCCGGTGCCGGGTGGTCTGCGGCCGGTTGGAGACGATGCTGACCTTGGCGCCCACCAGGGCGTTGGTCAGGGTGGACTTGCCCACGTTGGGGCGGCCGATCACGGCCACGCTGCCGCTGCGGTAAGGGGTGGTCGCTTGTTCGTTCACTTGCTCGAATCCAGTTGCTCGATGGCGGCGGCGGCGGCCTGCTGCTCGGCCAGGCGCCGCGAGGTGCCCTCGCCCTCGGTCAGCAGGGCGGGCTCGGCGAGTACGCAGCGTACCCGGAATAGCTTGGCGTGGTCGTCGCCGGTCTCGCTGATCAGTTCGTAGGCCGGCAGGGTCCGCTGCCGGGCCTGCAGCCATTCCTGCAGGCGGGTCTTGGCGTCCTTCTCCACCTTGCCCACCGGCAGCGCCGCCAGCGCGGCCTCGAACCAGGGCAGGATCGTGGCGCGGCAGGTCTCGAAGCCGGCGTCCAGGTAGATCGCCGCAACCACCGCCTCCACCGCATCGGCCAGGATCGAGTCGCGGCGATGGCCGCCGGACTTCATCTCGCCCGGGCCCAGGGTCAGGCGTTCGCCCAGCTCCAGTTGCCGGCCGATCGCGGCCAGCGAGGCCTCGCGTACCAGCTCGGCGCGGGCACGGGTCAGCGCGCCTTCGTCGGCCTTGGGCCAGCGCTGGTACAGCGCCTCGGCGATCAGCAGGTTGACGATACCGTCGCCGAGGAATTCCAGGCGTTCGTTGTGCGGTGCGCCGGCACTGCGATGGGTCAGCGCCTGTGCCAGCAACTGCGGCTCGGCGAAGCGGTGACCGATGCGGTCACCGCGCAGGATGGTCTTACTGGCCACCACGCGTCGTCAGGTCCTGGGTGGCGTCGAACTTGCCGACCACGTCCAGATTGGCGATCAGCGGGCGGCGCACTTCGTAGGCCACGTGCATCTTCACGCCGGTGTCGGTGCGCTCGAAGGTGACGTCGCCCGGCTTCACGTTGTCCGAGTTGTTGATGTCCAGGCGCCGGAACAGCGAGGCCTTGGCCTGCGACGGGTCCATCTCGGCGCTGCCGGCCTCGGTCGCCAGGCCCTTCATCGCCGAGCGCACCGCATAGAACTCCATGTACATCGGGAACAGCTTCATACCGATGTAGACGAAGAATCCGACCACCGCCAGCACGATCACGAACGAGGTCAAGGTCATGCCACTTTGCTTGTGCTTCATCGCGCTTCCCCTCACGCAAGTCACTGAATGGTCGTCCCGATCCGCGACGGATCGAAACTGCCGCTGCAAAACCAGCCTTCGCAATTGAGCCAGATCAGGAACGCCTTGCCGCGCAGGTTCTCCTCGGGCAGGAAATGGGTCTGGGTCCAGAACCGGCTGTCCTCGCTGTTGTCGCGATTATCGCCCATCACGAAGTACTTGCCCGGCGGGACCACCCAGTCGCCCTGGCCCGCCGGATTGTTGCGGTCGATCCATTCCAGCTCGGTGTGGGTGCGGCCCGGCAGGTACTCGGTGAGCAGCGTGGCACCGGTCATTTCCGCGCCCTTGCCCTTGCCGACGTACTCGCCCATGACCTTGTACTTCATCGGCGTGCCGTTGATGTACAGGGTGTCGCCGTGGAAGCCGATGCGGTCGCCCGGCAGGCCAATCACGCGCTTGATCCAGTTTTCGTCCGGCTTGTGCGGCGGCTTGAACACCACCACGTCGCCGCGCTTGGGCTCGCCGACCGGAATGATCTTCTGGTTGGTGATCGGCAGGCGGAAGCCATAGGAGAACTTGTTGACCAGGATGAAATCGCCGACCAGCAGATTCGGCATCATCGAGCTGGACGGGATCTTGTACGGCTCGGCGATGAAGCTGCGCAGGATCAGCACCACCGCCAGCACCGGGAAGAACGCCCGCGAGTAGTCGACGATCACCGGCTCGCTGTCGAGCAACCCGGCCCGCGCGGCGCGGCGCTTGGCGAAGAACAGCTTGTCCAGCAGGGTGATGATGCCGGTGGCGAAGGTCAGGACCACCAGCGCGATTTCAAACCATTTCATTCGTATTCCTTCGGAATGGGAATCGGGAATGGAGAACGGGGAATCGGGAAGGCAAGAGCATGCGCTCTTTCGATTCCCCATTCCCTATTCACGACTCCCAGCTACTTGTCCATCTGCAGCACAGCCAGGAAGGCTTCCTGCGGGATTTCCACGCGGCCGACCTGCTTCATGCGCTTCTTGCCTTCCTTCTGCTTTTCCAACAGCTTCTTCTTGCGCGAGACGTCGCCACCATAGCACTTGGCCAGCACGTTCTTGCGCATCGCCTTGACCGTGGTGCGGGCGATGATCTGCGAGCCGATCGCGGCCTGGATCGCCACATCGAACATCTGCCGCGGGATCAGGTCCTTCATCTTCTCGCACAGTTCGCGGCCGCGGCGGTCGGCGTGGCTGCGGTGCGCGATCAGCGACAGCGCATCGACCTTGTCGCCGTTGATCAGCACGTCCACGCGCACGAACGGGCCGGCGTCGAAGCGCACGAAGTGGTAATCCAGCGAGGCGTAGCCGCGGCTGACCGACTTGAGCTTGTCGAAGAAGTCCAGCACCACCTCGGCCATCGGCAGCTCGTAGCTGATCTGCACCTGGCTGCCCAGGTAGTTGATGCCGATCTGGCTGCCGCGCTTTTCCTCGCACAGCTTGATGATGTTGCCGATGTATTCCTCGGGGGTGAGGATGTTGGCGCGGATGATCGGCTCGCGGATCTCCTCGACCATGTTCACCGGCGGCAGCTTGGCCGGGTTGTCCATGCTGATGATGCTGCCGTCGGTCTTCAGCACCTCGTAGACCACGGTCGGCGCGGTGCTGATCAGGTCCAGGTTGTACTCGCGCTCCAGGCGCTCCTGCACGATCTCCATGTGCAGCATGCCGAGGAAGCCGCAGCGGAAGCCGAAGCCCATCGCCTCGGAGCTTTCCGGCTCGAAACGCAGCGCCGCGTCGTTCAGGCGCAGCTTGTCCAGCGCCTCGCGCAGGTTGGTGTAGTCCTCGGCATCGACCGGGAACAGGCCGGCGAACACGCGCGGCTGCATTTCCTGGAAGCCCGGCAACGGCTTGCTCGCCGGGTCGCCGGCCAGGGTCAGGGTGTCGCCGACCGGCGCGCCGTGCACGTCCTTGATGCTGGCGGTGACCCAGCCCACCTCGCCCGCGCGCAGCGCCGGCAGCACCTTGCGCTTGGGCGTGAACACGCCGACGTTGTCGACCTGGTGGGTGCGGCCGGTGGACATCACCAGCAGCTTGTCGCCAGCCTTGATCTCGCCCTGCATCACCCGCACCAGCGAGACCACGCCGAGGTAGTTGTCGAACCAGGAATCGATGATCAGCGCCTGCAGCTTGTCGGTGTCGCGCGGCACCGGCGGCGGGATGCGGTGCACGATCGCCTCCAGCACGTCGCGCACGTTCAGCCCGGTCTTGGCGCTGACCGGCACCGCGTCGGTGGCGTCGATGCCGATCACCGCCTCGATCTCGGCCTTGGCGCGGTCGATGTCGGCGGTGGGCAGGTCGATCTTGTTCAGCACCGGCACCACTTCCAGGCCCTGCTCCACCGCGGTGTAGCAGTTGGCCACCGACTGCGCTTCCACGCCCTGCGCCGCGTCCACCACCAGCAGCGCGCCCTCGCAGGCGGCCAGCGAGCGGCTGACCTCGTAGGAGAAGTCGACGTGGCCGGGAGTGTCGATGAAGTTCAGGTGGTAGACCTGCCCGTCCTGCGCGGTGTACGGCAGCGACACGGACTGGGCCTTGATGGTGATGCCGCGTTCGCGCTCGATCGGGTTGGAATCGAGTACCTGCGCTTCCATCTCGCGCGCCTGCAGGCCGCCGCAGAGTTGGATGATGCGATCGGCCAGGGTCGATTTGCCGTGGTCGACGTGGGCGATGATGGAGAAGTTGCGGATGTTCCGCATCGAATCAGAGGACATGAGGTGGGCGGCGGCCAGGACCGTCGTCAGGATAACGGGCCATTATCGCATGGCCGGCGGCCGCTGGTGACGGCCGCCGGATTCGCCGCTGCCCCGGGGGGCCGACCGGTCTGGATCGGCACCCGGGATGGCGCCCGGCCTCCGCCGGGCGCGCGGGATCAGCCGCCGGCGCGCACAGCGACGAAGCTGGTGGTGTCGCGCACGCGGATCAGCAGCATCACCACGTCGCCCTTCTTGTAGGCGCTCAGCTGCTGGTTCAGCGCCGCCACGCTGCCGACCGGGGCGCGCCCGACCTGCAGGATCACCATGCCCGGCACCAGTTGCGCCTCGCGCGCGGCGCGGCCGGTCACCGCGGTGATGCGCACGCCCTTGCCCGGCTCCAGGCCCAACTGCTGGCGGGTGGCCGCGTCCAGGTCGGCCACGTCGATGCCGAGCAGCGCGTTGGCGCCGGTGGCCGGGGCGGCGTTGTCGCCGACCGCCGGGCCGGCACTGGCCTGGGCGTCGTCGGCCAGCGCGGTCAGCTGCACGGTCAGCTCGCGCGGCTTGCCGTCGCGCAGGATGCCCAGGCGCACCTTGGCGCCCGGCTGCATCGCGCCGATCATCGGCGGCAGGTCGCTGGAGGCGCCGATCTCGGTGCCGTTGACCGTGCGGATCACATCGCCCACTTCCAGCCCGGCCTTGGCCGCCGGGCTGCCCTGGACCAGCTGGTTGACCAGCGCGCCGCGGGTGTCCGGCAGGCCCAGGCCCTGCGCTTTCAGCGAATCGATGGCGCCGACCATCACCCCGAGCTGGGCACGGGTGACCTTGCCGGTCTTCTTGATCTGCTCGACCGCGCTCATCGCCAGGTCGATCGGGATCGCGAAGCTGATGCCCATGTAGCCGCCGGAGGCGGAGAAGATCTGCGAGTTGATGCCGACCACCTCGCCGCGGGTGTTGAGCAGCGGGCCGCCGGAATTGCCCTGGTTGATCGCCACGTCGGTCTGGATGAACGGCACGTAGCGCTGGTCGGCGTAGGGGTTGCTGCGGCCGGTGGCGCTGACGATGCCGGCGGTGACCGAGTGGTCCAGGCCGAACGGCGAACCGATCGCCACCACCCACTGGCCGGGCTTGAGCAGGTTGGAGTCGCCGATGCGCACCGTCGGCAGGTTCTTGCCGTCGATCTTCAGCAGCGCCACGTCGTACTGCTGGTCGCTGCCGACCACCTTGGCGGTGAACTCGCGGCGGTCGGTGAGCTTGACCTTGACCTCGCTGGCGCCGTCGACCACGTGGTGGTTGGTCAGCACGTAGCCATCGGGCGAGATGATGAAGCCCGAGCCCATCGAACGGCCGGCGGGCGCGCCATCGTCATCGTCCGGCGCGCCGCGGCCGCCGCGCGGCTGCCCGGGCATGCCCGGCATGCCGTCCGGACCGAAGAAGCGGCGGAAGAACTCGGGAATCTGGTCGTCGTCGGGCATGCCGCCGCCGGAGCGTGCGGCCGCGGCGCGGCGGCTGATGGTGGTCTCGACATTGACCACGCCGGGACCGACCTGCTCGACCAGGCGGGTGAAGTCGGGAAGGTTGCCGACCAGCTGCGGCGCGGGCGCGGCCTGCGCGGCCGGCGGCGGGGCGCTGGCGGCGCTGGGGCTGGGCTGCTGCGCGCAGGCGGCCAACGGCACGGTCAGCGCCAGCAGGCCCAACAGATGGTGGCGGATACGGTGAGTCATCGGACGCAAGCCTCCGGTTCGGGAAGGGGAACAACGAGGGGACGAAGCAACGGGGACCACGCGCCGGAATGAGGCACGGACGCCTGCCGGCGCGCGGGGTCAGGGTTGCGGATGCAGCGGCGGGTTGGCCACGGCGTCGGCAGGCAATCGGGGTTCGAACGGATAGAACGCCGCCGGGTCCGCGCCGCTGTGCGGGAAGCTGGCGGTGAATTCGCTCCCGGCATCGGCGGATGGCAGCGTCGAGCGCGGCCACGGCCGGGCCTGCAGCGGCGTCGCCGGATGCCCGAACGGATCGCTGGCGCGTTGCGCGACCATCGTCGGGGGCGCGACCGGCGCCACGAACGGCGTCTGCGCCGGCGCCTTGGCCTGCGGTTTGGTAGGCGCCGCTGCGGCATAGGCGCGCTCGGCCGGGACGCTGCGGGTGCGCGCGGCCTGGGCGCTACGGGTGGCCTCGCGTCGCGCCGCCGCGGCCGCCTCCTGGCGACGATTGGCGGCGATCGCCATTGCCGGCGCGGCGGCGACGGCCGCGGCGAGATCGCCCTGCGGATCGGCCGGTGCCGGCGCGGGTGTCGGGACCTGCGGCGTGGTGGCGGCCGGCGCCGGGCTCGGCGCGGTGGCATCGACGACCTGCGCCGGCGCCAACGCCTCAGGCGTCTGCGGCAGGCGTTGGGTCACGAACAGCGCAAGCACCGCGACCGAGGCGGCCAGAGCCGCACTGCCGCCCCAGCGCCAGTTGCGGCGTTTGCCGGCGGCGCTGGCCGCATCGGAACGCGCGGCCTGCTGCGCTTCGGCGGCCACCGCCTGGCGCACGCGGGCACTGAAATCGCTGGGCGCCGGCACGCTGACGCGGCCGCGCAGGATGTCGCCGCACAGCTGCCAGCGCTCGTGGCAGCCGGACAACTCCTCGTCGTGCTGCAGCCGGCGCAGCACGAAGCGCGCTTCGTCGGCCGGCAGTTCGCCGTCGATCAGCGCGGACAGTTGCTGCCGGTAGTGCAGCTCGAACTTGTCCGGCGCTGCGCTGTCGGGCGCCGGCACTGGCTTGGGAAAGGGCGTGCTATCGGTCATACGCGGTGTCGCTCACGGGTGGCGCTGTCGGTATCCAGCAGGGGACGGAGTTCGGCGTCGATGGCCTCGCGGGCGCGGAAGATCCGCGAACGCACGGTGCCGATCGGGCAGCCCATCTTCTGCGCGATGTCCTCGTAGCTCATGCCCTCCACCTCGCGCAGGGTGATGGCGGTGCGCAACTCTTCCGGCAAGGCGTCGACCGCCTTCATCACCGTGCGTTCCAGTTCCTGGCGCATCAACTCGCGTTCGGGCGTGTCGGTGTCGCGCAGGCGGGTGCCGCTGTCGAACTGCTCGGCATCGAGCACATCGACGTCGTCGGTGGGCGGCCTGCGGTTGTGCGCGACCAGGTAGTTCTTGGCGGTGTTCACGGCGATCCGGTGCAACCATGTGGAGAACTGGGCGTCGCCGCGGAAACTCCCGATCGCGCGGTAGGCGCGGATGAAAGTGTCCTGGGCCACGTCCTGACATTCGCTCCAGTCGGCGATGTAGCGCCCGATCAGGCCGACGATCCGATGCTGGTACTTGCGCACCAGCACATCGAACGCCGCGCTTTCGCCGCGCTGCACACGCCGGACCAGTTCAAGGTCCAGCTCCTGGGGTGTTTCGACATCGGCCATAGCGGGCCGCACTCCTGTCAGCCCAACCTACGTCGGACCCTCTGACCGCCAATTCGGAAAAAAGTTCAGCGCCCCTCAGCGGATCGCCGCCCCACGACGTTAACCGGCGTTCCGTTAGGCTGGCGCAAGGCCAGCGGTCGCGGGACGCGCCTCAATTCCCCTGGATTGGGATTTGACGCGACGGAAACAACCTCTGGATGATAACGATCTTCTCCATACACAAGCGGATGGTCCTCCCCATGCTTTCAGGCTTCGACGGGCTCCGATTCAGTCACTGGCAAGCGGACATCCGCGGCGACGGCATCGTCGTGCTCAGCCTCGACCGCCAGGACGCGCCCGTCAATGCGCTGTCGCAGGACGTGTTGCTGGAGCTGGGCAATCTGCTCGAGCGCATTGCCATCGATCCGCCCAAGGGCGTGGTGATCCGCTCGGCCAAGGACAACGGCTTCATCGCCGGCGCCGACCTCAAGGAATTCCAGGAATTCGACCGCCGCGGCACCGTCAACGACGCGATCCGCCGCGGCCAGGCCACCTTCCAGAAACTGGCCGAACTACCCTGCCCCACGGTCGCGGCGATCCACGGCTTCTGCATGGGCGGCGGCACCGAGATCGCCCTGGCCTGCCGCTACCGCGTCGCCTCCAGCGATGCCTCCACCCGCATCGGCCTGCCCGAAACCAAGCTCGGCATCTTCCCCGGCTGGGGCGGCAGCGCGCGCCTGCCACGGCTGATCGGCGCGCCGGCGGCGATGGACCTCATGCTCACCGGGCGCACCGTGTCGGCCTCGGCGGCGCGGGCGATGGGCCTGGTCGACAAGGTCGCCGCGCCGGCCGTGCTCACCGATACCGCGGTGGCGCTGGCGCTGTCCGGCAGCGCCCGCCCCTTCAAGCAGCGCGCCACCGCCTGGGCCACCAACACCTGGCCGGCGCGCAAGCTGCTGGCGCCGCAGATGCGCAAGCAGGTGGCGCGCAAGGCGCGCAAGGAGCACTACCCGGCGCCGTACGCGCTGATCGGGGTGTGGGAACGCAGCGGCGGCAGCGGCATCCAGGCGCGCCTGGACGCCGAGCGCAAGGCGGTGGTCAAGCTGGCCAGCACCCCGACCGCGCGCAACCTGATCCGCATCTTCTTCCTCACCGAGCGGCTCAAGGCGCTGGGCGGCAAGGAGCACGGCATCCGCCACGTGCACGTGGTCGGTGCCGGGGTGATGGGCGGCGACATCGCCGCCTGGTCGGCCTACAAGGGCTTCGAGGTGACCCTGCAGGACCGCGAGCAGCGCTTCATCGACGGCGCGCTGAGCCGCGCCGGCGAGCTGTTCGCCAAGCGGGTCAAGGACGACAGCAAGCGCCCGGCGGTGGCGGCGCGCCTGAAGGGCGATTTGGCCGGCGAGGGCGTGCCGAGCGCCGACCTGGTGATCGAGGCGATCATCGAGAACCCGCAGGCCAAGCGCGAGCTGTACCAGGCGCTGGAGCCGCGCATGCAGCCGACTGCGCTGCTCAGCACCAACACCTCCTCGATCCCGCTGACCGAACTGCGCGAGCACATCCAGCGCCCGGCGCAGTTCGGCGGCCTGCACTACTTCAACCCGGTGGCGCAGATGCCGCTGGTGGAGATCGTCTGCCACGACGGCCTGGCGCCGGAAAACCAGAAGCGGCTGGCCGCCTTCTGCAAGGCGATCGACAAGCTGCCGGTGCCGGTCGCCGGCACCCCGGGCTTCCTGGTCAACCGCGTGCTGTTCCCGTACATGCTGGAAGCGGCCACCGCCTATGCCGAAGGCATTCCCGGCCCGGCGATCGACAAGACCGCGGTCAAGTTCGGCATGCCGATGGGCCCGATCGAACTGATCGACACCGTGGGCCTGGACGTGGCCGCCGGCGTCGGCGCCGAACTGGCGCCGTTCCTGGGCCTGCCGATTCCGGCGGCGCTGCAGACGGTGGAGCCGGGCAAGCGCGGCAAGAAGGACGGCCAGGGCCTGTACGCCTGGGAGAACGGCCGCGCCAAGAAGCCGGAACTGCCCAAGGACTACCGTGCACCGGACGATCTGGAAGACCGGCTGATCCTGCCGCTGCTCAACGAAGCGGTGGCCTGCCTGCACGAGGGCGTGGTCGCCGACGCCGACCTGCTCGATGCCGGCGTGATCTTCGGTACCGGCTTCGCCCCGTTCCGCGGCGGCCCGATCCAGCACATCCGCGCCGCCGGCGCCGACGTGCTGCTGGCGCGCCTGCGCGCCCTGCACACGCGCTACGGCGAGCGTTTCGCCCCGCGACCGGGTTGGGAGTCGTCGGCGTTGCGCGAACCGGTGGTCTGAGGCGCGCGCACGCCTTCTGTAAGCGTGCGTCGGGGCACCTCCCAGAACGACGGGTCGCGCCCCTTGGTAGCGGCTTCAGCCGCAGCGGGCGTTTCCCGGCAAGACCTGCCGCGACTGAAGCCGCTCCCACGCGACCTTGCGGCGAATTCGCCGGGCGCACTGTGGGAGGCACTTCAGTCCCGACGCATTACGCCATCGGAAAGCATGGCCGCTTCGCCCGGCGCGGCTGCATGACAGGTGATCCCCACAAGGCAAGCTGCCCGTAGCTTGATTGTGGGGAAAGCAGGTCGCTGCAGGCGCCCTTCAGTCGCACTCGGCATTCCAGGTGCGCGCGGACGACAAACCCCAAACCAGAACAACGCCGCACCTGCACGAACGCCGTTACGCAGCCGTGCTGCTAGTGCGAATGCCCCTGCATGCGGCCGTGCCCATGTGCGGGATGGGCATGATCGTGATCGTGGTCCTCGTGACCATGCCCGTGATGATCGTGACCACCACCCTCGCCCGCCGCCGGCGTGCCGCACGGGGTAGCGCCGCAATGGCCGGCTTCCATCTGCAGGGTGATGTGATCGATGCCGAACTGCGCATGCAGGCCATCGCACAGCGCGGCGCGCACGGCATCGGCGTCATCGCCGTCGGCGACCACCACATGCGCGGTCAGCGCCGGCGTGCTGGAGGCCAGCGCCCACACGTGCAGGTCGTGCACGCTGGCCACGCCGGGCGCGGCCTGCAGATAGCCGCGCACCGCGCCCAGATCCACGCCCTTGGGCACGCCTTCCAGCAGCACGTTGATCGCCTCGCGCAGCAGCACCCAGGTCCGCGGCAACACCCATAGACCGATCAGCACCGCCAGGATCGGGTCGATCAGCTTCCACCCGGTGACGCGGATCGCCAGCGCGCCGACGATCACCGCGACCGAGCCGAGCATGTCGCTCCACACTTCCAGGTAGGCACCCTTCATGTTGAGGCTCTCGCCGCTGCCGGCCTTGAGCAGGCGCATCGAGATCAGGTTGATCAGCAGGCCGAATGCGGCGATGCCGAGCATGCCGACGGTGGCGATCTCCTGCGGCTGGCGGAAGCGCTGCACCGCCTCCCACAGGATGTAGCCGGCCACCACGAACAGCAGCGCGCCGTTGACCAGCGCGCCCAGCGCCTCCAGCCGCGCGTAGCCGTAGCTGCGCTTGGCATCGGGCGGGCGCCGGCTCAGCCGCACCGCGATCAGCGCGATCATCAGCGCCAGCGTGTCGGTGGCCATGTGCGCAGCGTCGGACAGCAGCGCCAGGCTGTTGGTGAGGAAAGCGCCGGCCACTTCCACCACCAGGAACAGCGCGGTGAGACCGAGCGCCCACCACAGGGGCTGCTCGTGGCGGATTTCGGTGGGGGCGTGGCTGTGATCGTGTCCCATGGGGCGACCGGGCGGCGATGCGAAGGAAGATGGCCGCTACCTTAGGCCGCCGCCTGCGCGGAGACTATTACACCGTTCGACAGCGGCACGCGCTCTTGTGCGCTCGCGCAACCGATTGACCGCAAGGGGATACGGCAACCAGGCACACCGGATGCCGGGGTCATGAAGTCTGGTCGCTACCTGCCCTGCCACACGCTCGCCAAAGAAAAGGCTTGAGAAGCTCCCTCGTACGCGACTCATGAAAGCGCGGATCTCGGCATGGCGGCCGAGACCCGCACGACGCTCAACGGGCCGGCGCCGCCGATGGCGCGCCAGCGCTCTGCAACTGCTGCGCCTTGGCCAGGTGCTCGGCCACATGGGTACGCGTGGTGCGCAGATGCGCGGCCACGTCCGGGGTCTTCGCAGCGGGGATCAGGGTGCTGTCGAGCATCTGCAGGGCGGCCTGATGATCCTTGACCATCGCCATGACATAGGCCTGTTCGAAGCGATCGCCGTCCATGGCCTGCAGCTTGCCGGCCTCCGCCTTGGCCTGCTGCATCTGCTGCTGCGCTGGCGCAGCCTTCGCATCAGGACCCCACGGCGCGATCTTGGCGTTGTTGTCGGCGTGCTCCTTGACCATCTGCATGGCGTAATCGCGCACCGGACCCTTGACCTGCTTCTGCAAGGCCAGGTTGCCGGCGTTGACCTCGCTGGTGTTGATCGCCGACAGCACGCCGAGCGCCTGCTTTTCGTTGAGCGCGGACGCGCGCGCGCCTTGCGCGCCCTGCATGCCGGTCGACGTCTGCGCGGCAGAGGTCGACGGCGTTTGCTGCTGCATGGCGGCGGGATCGGTACTGCCGGCCTGGCCGGACGTATCGGTCTGCGCATGCGCAAGGCCGACGCCGAGAACCGACATGAGCGCCAGAGAGAACGCGGAACGGGAATGACGCATGACAATCTCCTTTGCATGGCAGGTATCGCCATGCTCCGCGGCCTTTCGTGAGCGCTTGGTTGAACGTGGGTGCAGGCGATGCGAAATGCTGCAGATGCACGTGGACTGCGGCGCCCGCGCCTACGGCAAGCAGCGCAGCAGCAACACGCTGAGGCTGGCCAGTGCCAGCAACGACAGCGTGCCAGCCGCCAGTACGCGGCCGCCGGACGCGAGCACCGTGCGCAGATTCACCGACAGGCCCAACGCGGCCATCGCCACCAGGGTGAACAGCAGCGACAGCGACTGCGCCGCTTCGATCGCCGGCGCCGGCAACACACCCAGCGCGCGCAGCCCCATCATGCCGACGAAGCCGAACACGAACCACGGCACCAGCGCGTGCGCCGGGCGCCGCTGCGTCGGCGATCCACCACGGACCAGCCCCAGCAGCAACATCACTGGCCCGAGCATCAGCACCCGCATCAGCTTGACCAGCGCCCCCACCTGCGCGCTCAGCGCGCCCACTGGCACGGTCGCCGCCAGCACCTGCGGCACCGCGTACACGGTCAGGCCGGCGAGGATGCCGTAGTGGCGCTGGTCCAGGCCCAGCACGGGCACCGCCAGCGGCAACAGCAACACCACCAGCACGCCCAGCGCCGCGGTGAAGGCGATCGCTGCAGCGACATCCTCGGAGTCGGCGTCGATCACCGGCGCTGCCGCCACGATCGCCGAATTGCCGCAGATCGCATTGCCGCACGCGACCAGCGTGGCCAGCCGCGACGGCAGGCCCAGCGCGCGACCGATGCCGTAGCCGATGGCGATCGCCAGCAGCACCACCGCGGCGATGGCGCCCAGCAACAGACCGCCGGCCGCGCCGATGGCGCCGATGCCGACCGAGGCGCCGAGCAGCACGATGGCCAGTTCCAGCGGCAGCTTGGCGGCGAAGGCGATGCCGGCGTGCGTGGACGGCGGCAGGCGCCACGCCGTGCGCAGCAAGGTGCCGAGCACGATCGCGAACACCAGCGCGTCGATCCAGCGCCGGCCCAGCCACTGCAGTTGCGCGCGCTCGGCCAGCCAGGCCAGCGCCGCCACCGCGATGGCCAGGGCCAGGCCGGGCAGCAAGCTGGAAGGTCTGTGCGGTTGGGTGCGCATGGCAGCGATCCGGATCGAGTGGCGGCAGATTGCGCCCGCTGACCGTTCCGATCCATCGCATAATGGTGCACACTTCATTCGCTCACTCCGAACGGTTGCCCCATGACCCTGGAACAACTCGCCCTGTTCGTGGCGGTGGCCGAGCGCCAGCACCTGACTCAGGGTGCGCAGGCCGCGCACCGCACGCCCTCGGCCGCCAGTGCCGCGATCAAGGCGTTGGAGCAGCAGTACGGGGTGGCTCTGTTCGACCGTGTCGGTCGCGGCCTGGTGCTGACCGCGGCCGGTGCGGCGTTCTGTGAGGACGCCAAGGCGATCCTGGCGCGCAGCCGTGCGGCCGAACTGGCGCTGAGCGAGTGGCGCGGCGTGCTGCGCGGCACCCTCGATCTGCACGCCAGCCAGACCGTGGCCAGCTACTGGTTGCCGACCCGGCTGATGGCGTTCCATGCGCGCTATCCGCAGATCGAGATCCGCCTGAGCGTGGGCAACACCGACAGCGTGGCGCGCGCGGTGCGCGAGGGACGCGCCGAACTGGGCTTCGTCGAGGGCCGCGTGCAGGCCGCGGAACTGCTGAGTTCGCCGCTGGGCCACGACCGGCTGCGCGTGGTCGCCGCGCCGGACCATCCGTTGGCGGGGCGTCGCCGCCCCGGGCTGGCACGACTGGTCGCCGACAGCACCTGGATCATGCGCGAACCCGGCTCGGGCACGCGCTCGGCGTTCGAGGCGGCGCTGCGCGATGCCGGCATCGGCCCGGAGCGCCTGCGTGTGGCGCTGTCCCTGCCCTCCAACGAAGCGGTGCTGTCGGCGGTGCAGGCCGGGCGCAGCCTGGCGGCGATCTCGCAGCTGGCCGCGGCGCCGTGGCTGGAGAGCGGCCGCCTGCAGCCCCTCGCCGTGGCCCTGGGCGAACGCACCTTCCATGCCCTGCGCCACCGCGAACGCAGCCTGGGTGCGGCGGCAGCCGCTCTGCTGGACTTGCAGGCCCCATCCACCGCGGCCTGAGCCTGGCGTGGGCGACGGTAGACGCGGCGCGCGATATCCATTCCAAAACGAGATAGCCCTCGGCAAATGCTTCATTGGAATGGAATGCCTGTCGCTTCTATCCTCGTTTCCGGTCTCTCGCGCGCCAAGGCAGCGGAAGGGGAATGTCCGCGGCGGCGCCAGCAGACATGCCACGCACGCCCCGCCACGTCGACAGACACGCCATCGAGGACAGCGACCGGGACAGCCTGCAGCCCTGCATGACGCCCTGCCGATGCCTCCAGGACCGGGTTTTCCGGTCCACGCCAATTTGATCGGTCACTTTTTGTCCTGGGAGGGAACAAAAATGCCTTTGGAACAGTCCCGTCGCCCGGTCGGCCGGCGCGCGCACCGCCCTGCCGCCCGCACCCTGCTGGGCGCGGCCATCGTCCTGGCCCTGTCCGGCAGCTTCGCCGCGCAGGCGCAGAGCACCAGCGCCGATCCGGCAGCCACGCCACCCGCCAAGCCCGATGCCACGACCGACGCCAAGACCGGCCAGCAACCGGTCACCCTGGACAACGTGATGGTGGTCGGCCAGCGCGCCAGCCTGGAACAGGCGGTGCAGGCCAAGCAGCTCGACGACCACGTGGTGGAAGTCATCTCCGCCGACAACATGGGGCAGATGCCCAACGTCACCGTGGCCGAGGCGCTGGTGCGCCTGCCCGGCGTCAACGGTACCCGCGACCGCGGCAACGAAAGCCTGGCCACCGTGCGCGGCCTCGGCCCGCGCATGACCATGGGCACGGTCAACGGCCGCGAGATCGCCTCCTCCGAACCCAACCGCGCGGTGCGCTGGGAGGTGTTCCCCACCGAGATCGTCTCCACCGTCAAGGTCTACAAGACTCCATCGGCGGACCTGATCGCCGGCGGCATCGCCGCCACCGTGGACATCTCCACCATCAACCCGCTCGATCACACCGGCCCGACCTTCGTCGCCACCGCCGGCCCGGTCTACTACGACGAGGCCAAGGACGCGCGCGACTACTCGCCGTGGGGCCAGCGCCTGGGCGCGAGCTGGATACACCGCATCAACGACAACCTGGCGGTCGCGCTCGGCGCCACCTACCAGAAGCAGAAGAACGCCGGCGTCTCGATCGGCAGTTGGGGCTACACCGATGCCAGCAACGCGCGCGATGTGGATGGCGACGGCAAGGTCGACTACACCCCCTGGGGCGCGGCCGACCAGCTCAAGCTCACCGAGCAGACCCGCAACGGCGCCATGGGCACCGTGCAGTGGCGCTCGGGCAACCTGGAACTCAAGCTCGACGGCCTGTACTCGCGTATCCGCATCGACGAGGACCAGCGCCAGAACTGGTTCAACAACCTCGGCTACAGCATCTACTCGGCCAGCAATCCGTACACGACCCCGGGCTCGTCCTACACCATCGTCGACGGCGACGTCGTGGCCGGCACCCTGGCCAATTCCAACCTCCAGGTGGACCACGTCATCGCCAACTACAACGAGGTCAAGACGCTGGCAGCCGGCGGCCTCAACGCCAAGTGGCGCGGCGACGTGTGGACGCTGGGCAGCGACCTGTCGTTCTCGCAGGCCAAGCGCGACAACGACTGGCGCGCGGTGCGCTTCGGCAGCAACCCGGACACGGTGTCGTTCGACTTCCGCCACGGCGTCACCCCCACCATCAGCACCAGTTCCGATGCGCCGGAGTGGGGCATCAGCGGCCAGACCGAGCCGCAGGCGCTGCGCGACCGCATCGCCGCGCTGGCGCTGAGCGCGAGCCGCGCGATCGAGGATTCGCCGGTCACCGCGCTGGAGTTCGGCGCCCGCGCCTCACGCCGCGAGAAGCAGAACCGCCACTTCACCAGCTTCCAGTCCGGCTACAGCCAGCCGATCTCGGCCTACCAGGACCTGATCTATCCGGTGACGATGCCGGACCTGAACGTGCCGACCCTGACCGGCGGCGACCTGGACGCGATCGCCAAGCTCGGCTTCGGCGGCTTCGATCCGAGCCTGGCCACCGAACAGCGCCTGGACCACTGGAATGTCGAGGAGAACGTGCGCGAGGCCTTCGCCAAGGCGGTGTTCAGTTCGCAGTGGTTCGGCGTCGACGTCACCGGCAACGCCGGCGTGCGCGTGGTCCACACCGACACCGACAGCCATGGCTACGACACCGTCGGCGGCGTGGTGCAGCCGAGCAGCGCCGGCAAGACCTACACCGACGTGCTGCCCAGCGCCACGGTCAATTTCCTGATCGATCCCGAGCGCATCCTGCGTCTGTCGGTGGCCAAGGTGATGGCGCGGCCGCCGCTGGACGAACTGCGCACCGGGCGCGCGCTCGACGACCCCAACACCACCGTCGGCCAGCTCACCGGCAGCGGCGGCAACCCGCAGCTCAACCCGTTCCGCGCCACCCAGTTGGACCTGTCCTACGAGTGGTACTTCCACAAGGAGGCGCTGGCGGCGCTGGCGCTGTACCGCAAGTGGGTGGATTCGAGCATCGGCTACAAGACCCAGCACGAGACCATCGACGGCCGCGACTACCTGATCAGCGGCCCGTTCAACGGCGGCGGCGGCTACATCAACGGTGCCGAGCTGACCTTCCAGACCCCGTTCTTCTTCATCCCGCACATGGAGAACTTCGGCATCTACTCGAACTACTCGTACGTGGAATCCAACCTGCACGAGTTCTCGCCGGCGGACAATCCGCTGCCGCTCAGCGGCCTGGCGCGCAACACCGGCACGCTGGACCTCTGGTACAACAACAACAAGTTCGAAGCGCGGATCGGCTACAAGTACCACAGCCCCTACACCGTGGTGTACGGCTGGAACGCGGCGCGGCTGGCGCGACTGGAGAGCGAAGGCACGGTGGACCTGAGCCTGGCGTGGCGCTACAGCGAGCACCTGGGCTTCAAGTTCCAGGTCGGCAACCTGACCAACGAACCGCTGCGCGCCTACAGCGACAACAAGCGCAACCGGCTCGCCAACCAGGACGATGGCGGCTACCAGCTGTTCGGCCGCCGCTTCGCCCTGGAAGCGACCTACACGTTCTGAGCCGGTGGAGACCCGCATGCGATCCAGACGCACCTGGCTGCCGGCGCTCGCGCTGGCTCTCGCCACCGCCCTCGCCGCGCCCATGGCCGGCGCCGGCACGCTGTACCTCGGCGCCGACCTGTCCTACGTCAACGAGATGGAGGATTGCGGCGTGCAGTACCGCGACCACGGCGCGCTGCGCGACCCGTTCGCGCTGTTCCATGCGCACGGCGCCAACCTGGTGCGCGTGCGCCTGTGGAACGATGCGCGCTGGACGCGCTACAGCGATCTGAGCGACGTCAAGAAGACCATCCGCCGCGCGCGCGCGCAGGGCATGCAGGTGCTGCTG
Organism: Xanthomonas sp. LMG 12460; assembly: GCF_009192895.1. Lineage (NCBI taxonomy): Bacteria > Pseudomonadati > Pseudomonadota > Gammaproteobacteria > Lysobacterales > Lysobacteraceae > Xanthomonas > Xanthomonas sp. LMG 12460. Next base: position 24,960 of record NZ_NKUH01000064.1, read on the forward strand.
GACTTCCACTACTCCGACGACTGGGCCGACGGCGAGAAGCAACTGATCCCCAAGGCCTGGGCCAACATCACCGACCAGGACGAACTGGCGCGCACGCTGTACGGCTTCACCTACGACACGCTCAGCGCGCTGGACCGCGCTGGGCTGATGCCGGAACTGGTACAGATCGGCAACGAGAGCAATTCCGACCTGATGGACAGCCAGCCCTGGGACAAGCGCCGGCCGATCGACTGGACCCGCAACGCCAAGCTGTTCAACGCCGGCATCCAGGCAGTACGCGACGCCGGCGCGCGCTCGACGATCAAGCCCAGGGTGATGCTGCACATCGCCCAGCCGGAGAACGTGGAGCCGTGGTTCGCCGCCGCGGCCAAGGCCGGCGTGCGCGACTTCGATTTCATCGGCATCAGCTACTACCGCAAGTGGTCGCGCGAGACCATGGACCAGCTCGGCGCCACCATCAAGCGCCTGCGCCAGCGCTATCCGGCCGAAGTGATGGTGGTGGAGACCGCCTATCCGTGGACGCTGGAAAGCGGCGACCCCTCGCCCAACCTGCTCGGCGCCGACTCGCTGATCAAGAGCTACCCGGCCACCCCGCAGGGCCAGCTGAACTACCTGGTCGACCTCACCCAACTGGTGGTCGACAACGGCGGCAGCGGCGTCGTGTACTGGGAGCCGGCCTGGACCAGCAACACCTGCAAGACCCGCTGGGGCGTCGGCTCCTCGTGGGAGAACGCCAGCTTCTTCGATTTCCGCCACGGCAACGAACTGCTGCCCGGCATCGGCTTCATGCAGCACGCCTACCGACCGGCCCCGGCGGCGGCCGCAGGAACCACCGCCGCGCCCGCACAGGACGCGCAGCCATGATCGAACTGAGCCGCCGCGACCTGCTGCGCTCGCTGGTCGCCGGCGGCGTGCAGGCGGCGGTGCCCGGTGCCGCCTCGGCGCTGGCGCCGGCCGCGCTGGCCGCCACGCCCACCGGCAACGATGCCAGTGCGCCGCTCTCGCTGGATCTGGACGACGATGCGCCGCGCCAGCGCCTGCTGTGCGATGGCGGCTGGCGCTTCCATCTCGGCCACGCCGACGACCCGGCGCGCGACTTCAATTTCGGCACCTTCCAGCGCACCTACGCCAAGGCCGGCAAGGACACCGCCGATGCGGCCCTGCTCGGCTTCGACGACAGCGCTTGGGAGCGCATCGACCTGCCGCACGACTGGGCGGTGGCGCTGCCGCCGCGCCAGGACCCGACCTCCACCCTGGTCAACGGCGAAGACCCGGCCGCCGCGCACGGCTACACGCCGCTGGGGCGCACCGATCCGCAGACCAGCATCGGCTGGTACCGGCGCGTGCTGGAGATTCCGGCCGAGGACCTGGGCAAGCGGATCAGCCTGGAATTCGACGGCGTGTTCCGCGACTGCATCGTGTTCTGCAACGGCCACATCGTCGGCCGCAACGGCAGCGGCTACTGCGGCTTCGAAGTCGACCTCAGCGACGTGCTCGACTACGGCGCCGAAAACATCATCGCCGTACGCGTGGACGCAACCCTCGGCGAAGGCTGGTTCTACGAGGGCGCCGGCATCTACCGCCACGTCTGGCTGCGCACCACCGACGCACTGCACGTGCCGATGGACGGCGTGTACGTGCGCAGCGCCTGGGACGGCGGCGACGCGCAGGCGCTGGTGGAGACCGAACTCGGCAACCACGGCGCGACGCCGCGGCAGTGCAGCGTGGTCTCGGTGATCCGCGCGCCGGACGGGCGCATCGTCGCCCAGGCCAGTTCCGCGCCGATCACGGTCGAGCCCGGCGTGGTGCAGCGCGTGCAGCAGACCCTGGACCTGGGCACGCCCGCGCCGTGGTCGCCGGAACACCCGCAACGCTACACGCTGTCCACGCGCCTGCTCGGCGACGGCCATACCTGCGACGCGACCACCACCCACTTCGGCGTGCGCCGCCTGCAGTTCGATCCGCAGCGCGGCCTGCTGCTCAATGGCGCGGCCTACAAGCTGCACGGCACCAACAACCACCAGGACCATGCCGGCGTCGGCACCGCCATTCCCGACCGCCTGCACGAATGGCGCCTGCGCCAGCTCAAGTCGATGGGCTGCAACGCCTACCGCAGCGCGCACAACCCGGCCTCGCCGGCGGTGCTGGAGCTGTGCGACCGGCTGGGCCTGCTGCTGATCGACGAGACCCGGCGCATGTCCTCCGACGACGAGGCCATGGCCGAACTGACGTCGATGGTGCGTCGCGGCCGCAACCATCCCTGCGTGATGCTGTGGTCGCTGGGCAACGAAGAGCCGCAGATGGTCACCGCGCGCGGCGCGCGCATCGTCGCGCGCATGCAGCGCCTGGTGCGGCGCCTGGATCCGAGCCGCCCCACCACCTTCGCCATGGACAAGGGCTTCGACGACGGCGTCGGCCAGGTCGTGGACGTGGTCGGCTTCAACTACCGTACCACGCAGATGGATGCCTTCCATGCGCGCCATCCGCAGATCCCGGTCTACGGCAGCGAGACCGGCAGCACCGTCGGCGTGCGCGGCAACTACCGCACCGACGACGTGCGCGGCTATGCCCGCGCCTACGACCTCGACTACCCCTGGTGGGCCAGCAGCGCCGAAGCCTGGTGGAGCTATGTCGCGCAGCGCCCGTACATCGCCGGCGGCTTCGTCTGGACCGGCTTCGACTACCGCGGCGAGCCGACCCCGTACAACCGCTGGCCGAACGTCGCCTCGCAGTTCGGCATCCTCGACAGTTGCGGCTTTCCCAAGGACAACTACTGGTACTACCGCGCGCAATGGACCACCGCGCCGGTGCTGCACCTGTTCCCGCACTGGAACTGGGACGGCCTGCTGGACGAGCGCGACAACGGCATGGTCGACGTGTGGTGCCACAGCAACCTGGACGCGGTGGAACTGCTGGTCAACGGCGTCAGCCAGGGCCTGCAGCAGGTGCCGGCCTACGGCCATGTCGAGTGGCGCGTGCGCTACGCACCCGGCCGCATCGAAGCGCGCGGCTACCGCGGCGGCAAACAGGTGCTGACGCAGCGCCGCGAGACCGTGGGCGCCCCGGCCGCGGTGCGCCTGCGCTGCGAACGGGCGAATCTGCTGGCCGACGCCGAGGACGTGGCCGTGGTCGCAGTGGAGATCGTCGACGCCAAGGGCCGCGTCGTGCCCACCGCCAGCGACGCCGTGCGCTTCGCCGTCCGCGGCCCCGGCCGCCTGATCGGCGTGGGCAACGGCGACCCGTCCAGCCACGAACCCGACAAGGCCGACCAGCGCCGCGCCTTCAACGGCCTGTGCATGGCCTTGCTGCAGACCACGCGCGATGCCGGCACGCTGACACTGGAAGCGACCGCGCCCGGATTGGCGCCTGCGCGGCTGGCGCTGAAGAGTGTGCGCACCAAGCCGCGGCCGTTCGTCGCCTGAGGCGGCCGCGCGCTTTCGAGGCGCTGCGCGGCGCCATCGTCATGCGCTCCCGACTCGGTGCTCCTACGCGGCGCTGGCGCGCCAGGTACGTCCGCCCAAGCCGTGGTCGGCACACGCGCGACGCAGAATGAAGTGAAGCCGCTGACGCGTCATTCCGAAGCCGATCTACGACGCCTCGCCAGCGTCGCCGCAGCCACGACGCTGCATCGTCCCGGCGATGCACGCTCCCCCACCGCGCATCGCGGCGAGGGAGCGCCAGCCCTCACCGCAAGCGCGAGAAGGCACCGATCCCGGCGATCGCCAGCCGCTCGGCGGGCAGCGCCGTTTCGGCGAACGACAGCCGCAGGTAACGGATCTGCCGCACCTCGGGGAAATTCAGCCGCTGGGTCGAGAGCGCGTAGGCGATATTGGACAACTCGCCGCCCCCGGCCGGCTGCCAATGCTGGCCATCCTCGCTGCTTTCGGCGCGATAGCCCTTCGGCGGTGCCGCACCGTTCATCACCGTGCGCGAGGGGGTGAGGCTGAAGCCGGCGACCTGGCGCAGCGCACCGAGGTCGATGGTCACCTGCGCGGGATGGCCCGGCGTGGGAGCGGGCACGACCCAGATCGTGCTTGCATCGTCGTCGAGCAACTTCTCCGCTCCCGGCGCGCTGGCGGCGACGATGCGCCAACCCGCGGTGGACAGCACGTCCGGCGCGTTCGTCGTGGGCCGCGCAACCGCAACGGGCGCCACCGCGCGAAACAGCGCGAATTCGCTGATCGCCGGACAGACCGGCGCCTCGAGCACACGCAAGCGCACACGGCGCGCGGCAATCGGACGATCGAGCCGCAGGATCCGCTGCGCGCCGATGCATTGCGCTTCGGCCAAGCGCTGCCATTGCCCGTCCACCTCGGCGTCGATCGCGAAGCGGGTGACGCGCACGCCCAGCGGCAGGTATTCGCGCAGCCGGATCAGGTCGAAGCTCTGCGCCGCCGACAGTTCCAACGTCAGCGTCGGCGTGGTGACGTCGTCCGGCGTGGACCAGTAGCTGTCCGGCTGGCGGTCGAGCACACGCTCCGGCTCGAACCCCGGACCGCGCGCCGCGCTGGCGCTGGCCTTGGCGCCCTTGGCCAGATCGATGGCGAAGCTGGCGCGGATCGCGTCGCCGAAGCTCTTCAACACCGCAACGTCGTGGTCGGCGATGCGGCCGCGCCGGTCCGGCGGAAGATTGAGGTTCATGTTGGTGCCGCGCGCGACCGAGGTATCGAAGTAGCGCACCAGATTCTCCGGGCTGCGCACCTTGCCGTCTTCGTCGGCATGGTAGAACCAGCCCGGGCGGATCGAGGTGTTGGTCTCCGCAGGCCACCACAGCGCCCCGCCTCGCACGCCGGCATTGCCGTTTTCCTGCGTGTAAGGCGCATTGGGCATGGTCGGCCAGCACGGATCGCCGGCCACGCCCTCCTCGTTGCCGACCCAACGGATATCTGCCCCCAGCGGGTCGAAGGTGCAGGCCATCGGCTGGTGTTGGTGGACCAGCTCGATCATCCGCGGCCAGTTGTAGTAGGCGGGGGCATCGATCTTGCGGGTTTCGCGCGCTCCGCCGTAGTAACCGTCGCCACCATTGGCGCCGTCGAACCAGAACTCGAACAGGTCGCCATAACCCGTGCACAGCTCGACGATCTGCTTGCGGAAATAGTCGAGATAGCCGGGACGGCCATACTCGGCGTGGTTGCGATCCCAGGGAGAGAGATAGATGCCGAAGGCCAGGCCGGCACGCCGGCACGCCGCGGCCATTTCGCCGACGATGTCGCCCTTGCCGTTCTTGTAGGGCGAATTGCGGATGCAATGCTCGGTCAGGCGCGTCGGCCACAGGCAGAAGCCATCGTGGTGCTTGGCGGTGAAGATGATCCCTTTGAGGTTGCCGGCCTTGGCCGCGGCGACGATCTGATCGGCGGAGAAATCGCTGGGATCGAATCTGCGCGGATCTTCGTCGCCGTAACCCCATTCCTTGTCGGTGAAGGTGTTCATCGCAAAATGCACGAAGGCGTATTGCTCCCAACGGTGCCAGCGCAGTTGCCGCGCGCTTGGCACGGCGCCCCACGGTGCCGGCCCTTTCGGACGCGGTGCGGCCACGATCTGGGCGGCGGATGCGCTGAAGCCCGCGGCGACGGCCACGACACCCGTGGCAAGAAAGGTACGACGATCGATCATGGACGCCTCCGGCTCTACACAAGCCCGGATCTTAGCTTTTCCAACAGCGAAACAGTCCTACGCGGAGCGACACCCGGGCATTCAAAGGGCACAACGTCACCGTGTGGCCGATCCGCCGCCGCATGCTCGTGAATCGCACCGCGTGCTGTCGCCGATCCACTTTTTTACGGACAATGGCAGCTGGCACCGAGACGACTCGCACGCAGTGGCTGCGGACTCGGCATTGCACGTGCTGCGTGCGCATCGGACATTCGCTGTCTCGCAATTGACCTTCCTGCCGTTGTCCGTGGAAACGGCGCAGCCCCGACGTTGCACCGTGGATCGGCAGGTGGCGCATCGAACCATGCACCGGGCTGGCGCCGCGCCACGCTGTCATTTGCTGCCGGCACCCGTCCATACTTGTCCACGGACCGTCACCCCGAAACTCCCTAAGTCACTGAATCAGATGCAGAATCGAGAAAAAACCCAAGCTCCTGGAAGCGCAGCGGAGCACACCCCGCTGATGAAGCAGTTCTTCGCCGCAAAGTCCGAGTACCCGGACCTGCTGCTGTTCTTCCGCATGGGCGATTTCTACGAACTGTTCTACGACGACGCGCGCAAGGCCGCGCGGCTGCTGGACATCACCCTGACCCAGCGCGGCAGTTCCGGCGGTGCGCCGATCCCGATGGCCGGGGTGCCGGTGCATGCCTACGAGGGCTATCTGGCGCGGCTGGTGGCGCTGGGCGAATCGGTGGCGATCTGCGAGCAGATCGGCGATCCGGCGCTTGCCAAAGGCCTGGTCGAGCGCAAGGTGGTGCGCATCGTCACCCCCGGCACGGTCACCGACGAGGCCTTGCTGGACGAGCGCCGCGACACCTTGCTGATGGCGATCGCACGCAACAAGCACGGCTACGGCCTGGCCTGGGCCGACCTGGCCGGCGGCCGCTTCCTGGTCAACGAGGTCGACAGCGAGGACGCGCTGGAGGCGGAACTGGCGCGGCTGGAGCCGGCCGAACTGCTGGTGCCCGACGAGGACCAGTGGCCGGAATTTCTGCGCGAGCGCCGCGGCGTGCGCCGCCGGCCGCCGTGGCTGTTCGATGCCGACAGCGGCCGCCGCCAGTTGCTGGCGTTCTTCCAGTTGCACGATCTGAGCGGCTTCGGCATCGACGACAAGCCTCGCGCGACCGCCGCCGCCGGCGCCCTGCTCGGCTACGTGGAGGAAACCCAGAAACAGCGCCTGCCGCACCTGACCGCGATCGCGATGGAGACCGCCGGCGAGGCGATCGCGATGAACGCGGCCACCCGCCGCCACCTGGAACTCGACACCCGCGTGGACGGCGACACCCGCAACACCCTGCTCGGCGTGCTCGACAGCACGGTCACGCCGATGGGCGGGCGCCTGCTGCGGCGCTGGCTGCACCGTCCGCTGCGTCTGCGCGAGGTGCTGGTACAGCGCCACCACGCGGTCGGCACGCTGATCGACCGCGGCGCCGACGCCGACTTGCGCGAGGCGTTCCGCGCACTCGGCGACGTCGAGCGCATCCTCACCCGCGTCGCCCTGCGTTCGGCGCGCCCGCGCGACTTCTCCACCCTGCGCGACGGCCTGGGCCTGCTGCCGAAGGTGCGCGCGGTCCTGGCACCTCTGGATTCGCCGCGACTGGCCGCGCTGGCGGCGGAGCTGGGCCAGCACGACGAGATCGCGCACCTGCTGGCGTCGGCGATCGCCGAGCAGCCGCCGCTCAAGCTCAGCGACGGCGGCGTCATCGCCGCCGACTACGACGCCGAACTGGACGAGCTGCGCCGGCTCAGCACCAACGCCGACCAGTTCCTGATCGACCTGGAAGCGCGCGAACGCGCCAACAGCGGCATCGCCACGCTGAAGGTCGGCTACAACCGCGTGCATGGTTACTACATCGAGATCAGCAAGGGCCAGGCCGACAAGGCGCCGGTGCACTACAGCCGGCGCCAGACCCTGACCAACGCCGAACGCTACATCACCGAGGAACTGAAGAACTTCGAGGACAAGGTGCTGTCGGCGCGCGAGCGCGCGCTGTCGCGCGAGAAGCTGCTCTACGAAGGCCTGCTGGACACGCTGGGCGAGCGCCTGGAGCCGCTCAAGCGCGCCGCCGCCGCGCTCAGCGAACTGGACGTGCTGGCCGGCTTCGCCGAACGCGCGCAGGCGCTGGACTGGACCCAGCCGGAACTGGAGACCGGTGCGTGCCTGCGCATCGAACGCGGCCGCCACCCGGTGGTGGAAGCGGTGCGCGAGCAGCCGTTCGAGCCGAACGACCTGGACCTGCACCCCGACCGCCGCATGCTGGTGATCACCGGCCCGAACATGGGTGGTAAATCGACCTACATGCGCCAGAACGCGCTGATCGTGCTGCTCGCGCACATCGGCAGCTACGTGCCGGCGCGGCGCGCAGTGATCGGCCCGATCGACCGCATCCTCACCCGCATCGGCGCCGGCGACGACCTGGCGCGCGGCCAGTCCACCTTCATGGTCGAAATGGCCGAGACCAGCTACATCCTGCACCACGCCACCGCGCAGTCGTTGGTGCTGATGGACGAGATCGGCCGCGGCACCTCCACCTACGATGGTCTGGCGCTGGCCGACGCGGTGGCGCGCCATCTCGCGCACCACAATCGCTGCTACACGCTGTTCGCCACGCACTATTTCGAGCTGACCGCATTGGCCGACGAATCGGTCGAAGGCGGCGCCAGCGGCATCGCCAACGTGCACCTGGACGCGGTCGAGCACGGCGACCGCCTGGTGTTCATGCACGCGGTCAAGGACGGCCCGGCCAACCGCAGCTTCGGCCTGCAGGTGGCGGCGCTGGCCGGCCTGCCCAAGGCCACGGTGGCGCAGGCGCGGCGACGCCTGGCGGAACTGGAGCAACGCGGCGGCGAGAGCCATGCCTCGCAGATGGCGCCGCAGGCGCTGGACGCGCCGCAGCAGTTCGGCCTGTTCGCGGCCACGCCCTCCGCCGCGCAGGAAGCATTGGCTGCGCTGGATCCGGACGAACTCACGCCCAAGCAGGCGCTGGAAGCGCTGTACCGGCTCAAGTCGCTGCTGTAGGCGGCCTGCGATTCAGCCCCTCTCCCACCGGAAGAGGGATTGGGGTGAGGGTCCGGCGCGAAGCGTCTCGCAGTGTCAGGTGCACGAGGCTGCGCCCGCACCCTCATCCGCCCTTCGGGGCACCTTCTCCCACTGGGAGAAGGGAAGCGCCAAAGCCCCTCTCCCACCGGGAGAGGGGTTGGGGTGAGGGTTCGGCGCGAAGCGTCTCGCAGCGCCAGGACACACGAGGCTGCGCCCGCACCCTCATCCGCCCCTTCGGGGCACCTTCTCCCAGTGGGAGAAGGGAAGCGCCAAAGCCCCTCTCCCACCGGGAGAGGGGTTGGGGTGAGGGTCCGGCGCGAAGCGTCTCGCAGTGTCAGAGTGCACGAGGCTGCGCCCGCACCCTCATCCGCCCCTT